>DATKVL010000499.1:0-34972 GCA_035530115.1 Dehalococcoidia bacterium
GTGCTCTTAGGCAAGAATAGAATTTCAGCCTCCCATTATCGCAGCTTAAACTATTAAGGTATGCAGAAATAGCCTGAGATGTAACAGGTTTACCTAGAAAGCCTTTCAGGGTATAATAATACGCTTCAATGCTTCGAGGACTTATACCGCTAGGACGGGACTCCAGAAACCTTGTAAATATGTTTTGAGTGAAGATAAGTTGTGAACTTTTGGCTTCGTGAGTTGTGAACTTTTCCGAGTTTTTGTTACTATAAGTGTCTGTGGCGCATTCGTCTAGAGGCCTAGGACACCTCCCTCTCAAGGAGGAGATCACCGGTTCAAATCCGGTATGCGCTACCAAATACCTCTTTTAGCTCCGAAACTATCAAAGTTGGGGTTAAAGAAAATCCAAAAACCAGTTCCCCGCTGCCAAGTGATAAGTCGGATCACGGCTAGCGCTTGGTATATTGTGGTGCCTTGCGAGCTCGCTTGAGTCCGTATTTTTTACGCTCTTTGATTCTACTATCCCGAGTAAGCAAGCCCTCTTTACGTAACATGGGCTTAAATAGCTCGTTTTCTTTAACAAGAGCTCGAGCAATCCCATGGCGAATGGCTCCAGCCTGACCACTGCGGCCACCGCCATTCACTTTTACCATGACACAAAATTTGCCCATGGTATCTGTAGTTAAAAGAGGATGTTCAATCATATGGCGATGCTCGACGCGAGGGAAAGCTTCTTGATAGGGCTTATCATTGACAATTATCTCTCCCTTGCCAGGGAAAAGCCTGACTTGGGCTATAGCACATTTGCGTTTACCCGTTCCCCAAACGTAACTTTCCTCGCTCATAAGTCATCACCTTTCCTTTGATAATATTTCGTTTTCTTTGTTCTCGGTCATTTTGCGCCCTTCGCTTCGCTCAGGGTGACGGAAGGAAGTCTGAGCCTGGTGAGGATGCTCATTTCCAGGATAAACTTTCAGTTTCTTAAACATAGCTCTACCTAAACGATTATGAGGCAACATTCCTTTAATCGCAAGTTCAATCACACGGGCAGGGTCTTTACCAAATAGTTCCTCAAACCTTTGGCTCTTTAAGCCGCCGGGATATCCAGAGTGTCTATAATACATCTTTTGTTCCGTTTTCTTCCCAGTCACCTTTACTCTAGCAGCATTAATTACCACAACATAGTCACCGGTATCAATATGAGGGGCATAAATCGGCTTATGCTTACCCATAAGCAAATTAGCTATCTGCGTCGCTATTCTGCCCAAAGTTTTATCCGCGGCATCAATCACCCACCACTCGCGCTTGATATCTTTAGCTTTAGGACTATAAGTTTTCATCTCTAGCTTCCCAAAGGCTTAGGATAATTGACCCTCTTAAGGCATAAGCCACAAGCAGGGGAGAGGGGACCAGCTAAACCCAAACTCCTTGCCTCCATTATATCACGAAAATCTTCGATACCTATCTTACCCAGGCCCAGCCTGATTAAAAGACCTACGGTGCTTCGTATCTGGTGGGGCAAAAAGGAATTAGCCACGATACGGAAAACGGTAAATTCCCCTTTTTTCTCGATTCCCGCTTCATAAACATTACGCAACGTGCTCTTGTTGTCATCCAGAGAACTAGCAAAGGAGGCAAAATCATGCTCACCTCGGATAAGCTGGCAGGCCGCATTCATCGCCTGTATGTCTAGCATTTTGGGCACAAATAAAGCAAACCTTTGACTAAACGGCGATCGGGTATCGCTATTTAAAATATAATAATGGTACTCCCGGCTCAGAGCGTCGCGTCGGACATTAAAATCATCGCTAGCCCTATAAGCTGCTTTGATCACGATATCTCTGGGTAAATAATAATTCAATGCTCTAACTAGCGTCATGGTATCCAATGTAGATTTCGCCCAGAAGCCCACCACCTGTCCCTTGGCGTGCACACCGGCATCAGTTCTGCTAGCTGCCCCAACCCGGCTGCTTTGCCCGCAAAATCGCCTTATAGCTTGCTCAAGCTCATTTTGAATGGTAGGCAAGCCAACTTGCCATTGAAAGCCATGATATTGGGTGCCGTCATATTCGATAAGCAAAATAAACTTACTTAACCAATTCAATTTGAACCATAGGCGCGTTATCACCATGGCGGGATCCCAGCTTTAGCAACCTCGTATAACCCCCGCTACGGTCAGCATAGCCTGGAGCAATTTCAGCAAATAGCTTGTCAACCACTTTTTTAGCAGTAATAAAAGCTAAGGCTTCCCGCCTTGAGGCAAGGCTGCCATCCTTACCTAAAGTAATCATCTTTTCCGCCAAACTGCGAACCTCTTTAGCTTTAGCCTCAGTGGTGGTGATCTTTTCATGAGCCAAAAGCGCGGTAACTTGACTTCGATATAACGCCCACCTGTGCTCTGTCGGCCTACTTAAGTGCCGTCCTGCTACCTTGTGTCTCATTCTCTTTCCTTCTTAGAAACAGGAGAGCCTACCTTTTCCATTAACTCTTCCACTTCGGCTCGAGACTTTGCCCCCAAACCAGGCAACGGTGGCAAACCTTCCCTGCCTTTCTCTATTAATTGTCCCAGAGTGAAAATACCCGCTCTCCTCAAACTGTTATAGGAGCGAGTTGATAAATTTAGTTCTTCCAGAGGGGTATCATATTGCTCGGGCAAAAGGGACAAAGCTCTAGCCATGGGAACTTCAAGATCCCTGAAGGAAGAAAACTGATTAATTAAGATGATAGCACTTTGACTAAGCGCCTCCCAGGGAAAAATGGTAGCATCGGTCCAAATCTCCAGGATGAGCTTTTCTGGACTTCCCTCCTGGCCAGGCCTGATAGATTCTACAGAAAAATTGACTTCCCGCACTGGGGTGAAGATGGCATCTACTGGCAGTGCTCCCACAGGTAAACCGTCAGCCGATTTAGCCAGCACATAACCTCTCCCCAGCTCCACGTTAAGTTCGACGTAAAGCTTGGCTTGGGGGGAGTCTAAAGAAGCTAAATAAAGTTCCGGATTGGCAACGCGAAAGTCAGCCGAGGGTTTAATATCACCTCCACAGACCTTGCCTTCCCCCTCTACTTCCAAGAACAACTGCCCGGGCTGACGGGAAAGAGAGCAGAGTCTCAGTTGCTTGATATTCAGTAAGAACTCCATAGCATCTTCTTTAACATAGGGAATGGGAGAGAATTCATGCTGAATTCCTTCGATCTTGACCCAGGTTACCGCAGCACCAGGCAAAGAACTGAGAAGCACACGCCGCAATGTATTACCTAAAGTGACACCAAAACCTGGCTCTAGAGGTTCAGCAAGAAAACGACCATAATTACCAGTGCTTTCAACGCAAGTTACAGTGGGGATAGACAATTCGGGCATAGCTCACCTCGAGTAATATTTAACAATAGCTTTCTCATCAAATCCAGCTTCAATGTCATCCTTGCCAGGCAAATTTAACACTTTACCTGTCATGCTTTCTTTGTCCAAGCTTAACCAATTAGGGATAATTTTTCCCTCAATTTCCTCAGCTACTCTTTTATAATATTCCGTTTTTTTACTAGCTTCTCGCCACTTTATAACGTCTCCCAATTTCACCAGAAAGGAAGGAATATCTGTTTTGCGATCATTGACAGTTATATGGCCATGCCGAACTATTTGCCTGGCTTGGGCACGTGAGTCAGCGAAGCCCAAGCGATAAGCCACATTATCCAATCTCCGCTCCAGCAATATGAGAAGGTTTTCTCCAGTGGCACTAGGGCCTTTTTTGGCCTCGACAAAAAACCTGCGAAATTGTCGCTCCAGGACACCATAGCTAAAGCGAACCTTTTGCTTTTCGCGCAATTGAAGTCCGCGGTCGGAAATCCCTCTGCGCCTTCGAGTTGTAGGATGCCCGCCAGGAGGAGTATTCCTTTTCTCCAAAGGACATTTAGGTGTAGTGCACTTCTCGCCTTTGAGCATCAGCTTGTCCCCCAAACGGCGACATAGGCGACAAACCGGGCCTGTATAGCGCGCCATTTTATACTCTTCGCCTCCCCCGTGGACGACAGCCATTATGGGGGATCGGAGTCACGTCTCTGATAGCTGTAACAGTAATTCCAGAGGCCTGTAAGGCGCGAATAGCTGCTTCTCGTCCACTACCAGGGCCTTTAATATACACTTGAACTCGGCGCAAGCCATCACCCATTGCTCGATGTGCTGCATCTCTGGCAGCTATTTGGGCAGCGTAAGGGGTTCCTTTCCTGGAACCCTTGAATCCTGCAGTACCAGAACTCCCCCAGGCGATAACGTTACCTTCCATATCAGTAATGGTAACGGTCGTGTTATTGAAAGTGGATTGGATGTAAACTTTGCCTTCGTTAACTTTTTTATGGGCTTTACGAGCCCTTTTCTTCTTTGGCATTTGTTAAAACAAGCTCCTTACTTCTTACCTACGCCACGTCTTTGCCCTCGACCGGCCACTGTTTTCCTGGGCCCTCTTTTAGTTCGGGCATTTGTGCGCGTTCTCTGTCCATGGACTGGTAACCTCATGCGGTGTCTTGTGCCTCGATAGCAACTAATTTCAATAAGCCGCTTTATATTAGATTGAACCTCTCTCCTGAGATCGCCTTCCAGTTTATATTGTTTGTCAAGAACATCTCGAATCTGGCCAATCTGTTCCTCACTGAGTTCCTTAACTCTAAGGCCAGGGTCGATACCAGTGGCAGCCAAAATGCTCTGGCTTGACGAAGCACCAATGCCATAAATGCTCTGCAAGGCTACCCAAATTGGCTTATCTTTAGGAAGGTCTACACCAGCAATACGTGCCACTGTTTATTACCCCTGCCTCTGTTTGTGCTTTGGATTCTCACAGATAACCCTAACCACCCCCTCCCGCCTGACAACTTTGCATTTTCTGCATATCGGCTTAACCGAAGCTCTTACTTTCATTTCCAATCACCATTCAAACAAACGCTGTTATGATAAACTTTCTTAGTTAACCTGTCAAACTATTTAAGCCGATAGGTAACCCTGCCCCGACTCAAATCATAAGGGGAAAGTTCTACCAGAACTCTATCCCCAGGTAAAATCTTGATATAGTGCTTTCTCATCTTACCCGAGATATGAGCCAATACTTGATGTCCATTGGGTAACTCGACGCGAAACATGGTATTAGGTAAGACTGTAATCACCTTACCTTCAACTTCTATCCTCTCTTTCTTAGCCATTTCTTACATAATACCTAAACAAGTGTCTCAGCTCCATTATCAGTTATGACAATGGTATGTTCAAAATGTGCTGAAAGACTTCCATCAGCCGTAAGCACCGTCCATTGATTAGCTGCCAATTTAGTGTGCCAATCTCCGACATTAACCATAGGCTCAATAGCCAGAGCCATACATTTACGAAGCAAGTGACCTTTCCCAACCACAAAATTAGGTATTTGGGGCTCTTCATGCAGGTCCCGACCTATGCCATGCCCGGTATATTCTCTAACCACAGAAAATCCTTTGGATTCAACATAATGCTGAATAGCAAATGAGATATCCCCTATCTGTGCTCCACTTACAGCTTGAGCAATGCCTGACTTTAGACTACCTTCTGTGACCGCGATAAGTTCCTCTGCCTCCTTACTTATCCGCCCAACACCAATAGTTATGGCGGCATCGGTATGAAATCCATTAAGTTTTGCTCCTACATCTAAAGAAACGATGTCTCCTCCCTGTAGTATCCGTTCACCGGGAATGCCGTGAACTATCTCATCATTTACCGAAACACATAAATTGGCAGGGAAGCCGCGATAGTTCTTAAAAGAAGGTATAACTCCCCTCTTTTTCGATTCTTCGGCCATGATTATGTCCAACTGACCAGTCTTAATCCCCGGTCTTACTTCCGCTCTTAGTTTATCTAAAATAGCGGCGAGGATTTTGCCACACTTTCTCATAATAACTATTTCCTCGTCAGATTTTATAATCACCATCTATTTTATCCCTGCTTTGAGGGCAGAGATTATTTCTCCAGCCACCCCCTGTATTCCCAGGTTACCATTGACCCTAATTAGTTTACCTTGTTTTTTATAATAATCAAGGATGGGAACAGTTTGAGCAAAGAAAATACTAAGTCGGTCCTTTACTGTTTCCTCTCTGTCATCAGAACGCTGATACAATTCACCACCGCATTTATCACATTTCTCCGGAGTTTTAGGCGGTGAATTTATTATGTGATATGGTGTCTGACAAACTCGGCAAAGCCATCTTCCACTGAGGCGCTTCACTAACTCTTCATTGGGCACTTCAATGTATATTGCCTTATCTATGGTTTTTCCTTGCCCCCTAAAGGCTTCGTCTAAAACTTTAGCTTGATGCAAAGTCCGAGGAAAGCCATCGAGAAGACAGCCAGAGGTACAGTCTGGTTGATTAATTCTTTCCAGAATCATTTTTATGGCTACCTCATCAGGAACTAGTTCTCCCCTATCCATATAGCTTTTAGCCAAGAGGCCGACCTTGGTCCTTTCCTCTAACGCCTGACGAAATAAATCCCCGGAGGCTATATGAGGTAAATCCATCTCTTGAGAGAGAATATCTGCCTGAGTTCCCTTCCCTGCCCCCGGAGCACCTAGCATGATGACGTGCATTATTTTAGGAAACCCTCGTAGCGTCGCATGGTTAGTTGAGCCTCTAATTGCTTCATGGTATCTAGAGCCACACCAACAGCTATAAGCATGGCGGTGCTCTGGATTACCAATGCTGTGACGCCGGTGATTCGTTGAGCGATAAAAGGCATAACTGCCACTAGAGCCAGAAAGAGGGCGCCCCCGAAAGTAATGCGCTTTATGATTCCATTTAAATAACCAGCCGTTGCTTTGCCGGGTCGAACCCCCGGGATGAAGCCGCTTTGCTGTTGCAAGGTTTGAGGCAGGTTCATTTGTTCGAATATGACCATAGTGTAGAAGAAAGCGAAACCAATTACTAAGGCAAAGTACAACCCCTGGTAAACTACAGTATTAGCCTGAAACACATTATAGATTGTATTCCAGAAATTGGGGTCTTCACTGTTCATGAAAAATGTAGCTATCGTAGCGGGGAGTTGCATTAAGGCAATGGCGAAAATAAGGGGTATCATCCCGGCAGTATTGACCCGCAGCGGTATGTAGGTGGAACCTGATTGGCGGTACATGCGGCCACCGCGAAAAGTGCTCCGAGCATACTGTACAGGAATACGGCGATGCGCTTCAACAAATATGACTATAAGCACCAGCATAGCTAAGGCTAGAATAATGTAGGCGATCAACCCCCCAGGCTGTCCGCCAATAGCAGTAACAATGCCACGACCCACTATCCCAGGCAGGCCGGCTACGATACCAGCAAAGATTATTATCGATATCCCGTTCCCTATACCACGCTCGGTAATCAATTCACCTAGCCACACGAGGAACATCGTGCCAGCGACCATCGTTATTATTATGCTGGCTATGGTCAATGATCCAAGCGGCTCAATAGTAACTCCCTGAGAGCGTAACAAAGCAATCATAGCATAGCCTTGAAGGGCAGCCAAAGGTATAGTCACAAAGTGAGTAATTCGATTGATTTTCTGGCTGCCGAGCTCCCCCTCCTGGGATAGAGCCTGAAGGCGAGGGATTACCGGGACCAGCAATTGCATAATTATGGACGCAGTGATGTAAGGATAAATGCCTATGGCAACCACACTGAAACTCGTCATGGCACCACCGCTAAAAAGGTCAAGCATGCCGAAAAGGAGGTTCTTCTCGAAGAATGCTTCCAAGGCCGCAATGTCCACGCCGGGCAAGGGAACGTGAGCCATAAAGCGAAAAACGACAAGGATGCCAAGAGTGAAAAGAATTTTTCGCCGCAGATCGGGCAATGTCAATACATCCATCATTGCCTGGACGAGACGCGGCCGGGTCGTTTTGCGCTGCATTCTAAACCTTTTTTATCTTCCCTCCAGCAGCGAGGATTTTTTTCTCCGCCGATGAAGAGAATTTATTAGCCTTAACTAGCAATGGATGTCGGATGTCGCCAGCGCCGAGAATTTTTGTCGGATGGGCTGGGATGCTAATCAGCCTTGCTCGGACCAATTCCTCAGGGGTTACCTCAGTTCCTGGGGCAAAAATGGCTAGCTTCCCTACATTGACAATATTATATTCAGTTTTAAAAATGTTAGTGAACCCCCTTTTTCGCGGTAGCCGTTTTATTAAAGGCAATTGCCCGCCTTCAAAGCCAAGGCGCACGCCACCACCGGAGCGAGACTTTTGTCCTTTGCAACCTCGCCCCGAATAGGTGCCATGTCCGCTGCCATCTCCTCGACCTACGAGCTTTCTCTTGTGCTTAGCACCCGCAGGAGGCCTTAATTCATTCTGTTTCATCTACCTTTTATTCCTGAGCTTCAACATCGGTTTGAATTGCCGCTTCCTCACTCTTCCTCAAGTTAGCCAGGGCAAGCAGGGTCGCCTTAGCCACGTTGATTTTGCTTGATCCACCAAACGATTTGCCAAGGGCGTCTTTTATGCCTGCCAATTCAAGCACTGCTCGAGCAGTATTGTTGACAATTAAGCCTGTGCCAGGCGCCGCCGGCTTTAGTAAGATCTTGGACGCACCAAACTTGGCTAGAATTTCATGAGGGATGGTACCGCCCTTGATAGGCACCTCAATCAACCCCTTCTTCGCCGTAGCACCTGCTTTGCGAACTGCTTCAGGAACCGCTGCCGCTTTAGCTAACCCAAATCCGACATGCCCCTGGCCATCGCCAACTACCACTAAAGCTCTGAACCGAAGGTGTCTACCACCTTTGACCACTTTAGTTACACGGTCGATGCCTAACAGTTTCTCTTCGAGACTCAGTTCCGAGGCATCGATTTTGGCCCTATTCCCTCTTACTTTAGTAACCGCCTTCATAAGCTAACTCTCAAACCTCCAATCCAGCTTTCCTGGCAGCCTCGGCTAAAGCCTTAACTCTGCCATGATATCTATAGCCACCACGGTCAAAAACCACCTGTTTGATCCCTTTATTTAATGCTTTCTCCGCAATCAAAGTTCCCACTATTCCGGCTTTCTTGCTTTTTCCCATTCCATCGGTCTTGCTTCTCACCTGAGAGTCAAGAGTGCTCATTGAGACTAAAGTCTGGCCCCTAGAATCATCGATAAGCTGGGCGTAGATATGATTCAAGCTGCGGAAGACACATAATCGAGGTCGTGATATTGTTCCAGTTACTTTTTGCCTCACCCGTCTGTGTCGTATTTTTCTGATTGCCTTTGAATCTCTCCCGCTCATTATAACCACTATTTCTTGCTTATTTTGCCCGATTTGCCAGGTTTAAGACGTAGCTTCTCATTAAAGTATTTAATGCCTTTCCCTTTATAGGAGTCAGGAGGTCGTATCGCCCGAATTCTAGCAGCCGTTTCCCCAACCGCTTCTTTATCAATACCAGCGACGCGAATACGATTTGTCCCCTCAACGGTGATACTAATACCAGGAGGGGGGGGGAACTCCACAGTATTGGCGTATCCTACCTGGAGCAACAGCTTGTCGCCAGTTTTCTGCGCTCTATAGCCCACGCCATTTATTTCCAAGACTTTTTCAAACCCTTCACTCACCCCTGTAACCATATTTGCCAGAAGGCTGCGAGTGAGCCCGTGTAAAGAACGATGGATCTTACTATCACTAGGTCGGGTTACAATCAAGCTCCCATCCTTCAAAGCGACAGAAATGTCAGGGTGAAACCGTCGCCGGAGTTCTCCCTTGCTTCCTTTTACCACAACTTCGCTTCCATCAATCTTTACCTCGGTACTTTGAGGTATAGCAATGGGAAGCGAGCCAATACGAGACATAATTCACTGCTCCTGAGTTAATTTACCACACATAGCACAGAATCTCACCGCCAAGATGCTGCCGCCATGCCTCTTGGCCAGTCATAATACCTTTGGATGTGGATAGAATGGCGATACCCAAGCCCCCATAGACACGGGGGATTTCATGCCTTTCCACATAGACTCTTAAGCTCGGCTTGCTCACTCTTTCTAAACCTACGATTGCAGGCTGGTCACCTGTGTACTTGAGGTTGATTTTTATCATTGGCTGCGGTTTACCTTTAAGCACTTCATAATGGTCAATAAAACCCTCTTCCTTAAGTATTTTGCCGATAGAAAGCTTTATTTTAGAGGAGGGCACAAGCACATTCTCGTGACTTGCCATGATAGCGTTGCGTATCCTAGTCAACATATCAGCGATGGGGTCAATAATTGTCATTTTTCTTTACCAGCTTGACTTTGTTATCCCAGGGATTACACCAGTTACAGCAAGTTCTCGGAAACAAATACGACACAAGCCAAATTTACGCATATAAGCACGCGGCCTACCACATAACTTACAGCGATTACGTTGCTGCACTTTATACTTTGGCTGGCGCTTTGACTTGACAATCTTAGATAACTTCGCCATATCAAGTTCTCCTGAAAGGCATGCCCATTAGTTCCAACAAAGTCCTGGCTTCATCATCGTTCTTAGCCGTAGTAACAATGGTTACCTCGAGGCCACGAATTTTGTCCACCTTATCGTAATCAATCTCAGGGAAACCTATCTGTTCTTTCATGCCCAAGCTGTAGTTTCCTCGACCATCGAACGAATCCCGTGATACTCCGCGGAAATCTCGAAACCTCGGTAGAACAACATTAACCAGCTTGTCAAAGAAATCGTACATCCGCTTACCTCGCAAAGTCACCATCATCCCAATAGGCATACCGGCCCGTAGTTTGAAAGAGGAGATAGACCTTTTTGCCCGTGTCGTCACCGGATGTTGCCCCGAAATTGTAGCTAGGTCCTTCTCCACTGCTTCAAGAGCTTTAGGTTCCTGTGTTGCTTCGCCCAAACCAACGCTAAGCACAATTTTTCTCAACTTGGGCAATTGCATTATATTGTCATAGCCTAGTCCAGCTTTAAGCTGAGGAGCTAATTCAGTTAAATATTTTTCCTCCAAGCGAGATTTCATAACCAACTCCCTTAGTCAATCACCTCTCGGCATGATTTGCAAACTCGCACCCTTTTGCCATCGGCCAAAAAGTGGAAACCCACTCGCGTAGGTTTGCCACATTTACTACATACCAACATTACGTTGGATACATGGATTGGAGCTTCAAGCTCAATTATGCCAGCTTGGCGAGCAGCCCTGCGGGCACGGGAATGGCGCTTAATCATATTGGCTCCTTCTATTATCACCCTCTCTTCATCAGGCCAGACACGGCGCACCTTTCCCTTTTTCCCACTGTCTTTGCCAGCAGTTATGACAACCGTATCATCTTTTCTGATTTTCATTTTACAAGACCTCGGGAGCCAAGGATATTATCTTGGCAAAGTTTTTATCTCTAAGTTCTCGGGCTACAGGACCAAAAATACGGCTGCCCTTAGGATTATTTTTATCACTAAGAATGACTGCGGCATTCTCATCAAATCTGATATAGGAGCCATCAGAGCGGCGATAGGGCTTAGCCACACGCACAACCACAGCCCGCACTACCTCACCCTTCTTCACCATCCCATGGGGCATGGCTCGCTTCACAGTGGCTACAATAATATCACCTATATGAGCATATTTCCTTGCCCCAACAGAGACATTAATGCACATAATTTGCTTAGCCCCAGTATTATCGGCTATCTTCAGTCTGGTATAAGTCTGAATCATTCTTCTGTTATGGCTTAGTTGCAGCTACCTCTCTTTTAGACATTATCTCTATTACCCGCCATCTCTTCTCTCTAGACAAAGGGCGAGTCTCGACAATCTTCACTTTGTCTCCAATTTTACAGGCATTATTTTCATCATGAGCCTTATATTTTTTGGTAACTCTGATAGCTTTCTTATAGAGTGGATGGACTTTCCTGGTTTCCACGGCTACCACAACGGTTTTATCCATTTTGTCACTCACCACCAAGCCTTCTCTAACCTTTCTTTTTCCGAGATCACTCATCTTACTGTACCAAGTTCCCTTTCTCTTAAAATAGTTTCTATTCTGGCAATCCTTTTCTTCACGCTAGGAATCTCCCGATGATTCCCCAACTGTCTAGTAGCCAAGCGAAAACGGAGGTTAAAAAGTTCCTCATGAGCTTCTGCGAGCTTCGTTAATAGCTCTTCATTGTTGAGAGTGCGTATTTCGCTAGCTTTCAACTTTCTGCCTCTCCTTCCTGACAAAACTAGTAGCTATAGGGAGCTTGTGGGAAGCAAGACGGGCTGCCTCCGAAGCCACATCCTCCTTTACATCAGCCAATTCGAACAGGATTTTGCCTCTCTTAACTACGGCTACCCAGTGATCCGGAGCGCCTTTCCCACTACCCATCCTTGTCTCCGCAGGTTTTTTTGTCACAGATTTGTCAGGGAAAACTCGTATCCATAGCTTACCACCACGATGCAAGTGGCGGACAAATACGCGACGGGTTGCCTCAATTTGTCGCGCTGTTACCCAAGCGGATTCCTCAGCCCTAATGCCAAAGTCACCAAAAACAATGGTATCCCCACTCTGGGCACTACCTTTTAGCCTTCCTTTATGTACCTTGCGGTACTTCACTCGTTTCGGCTGTAGCATTTCTCTCCTTCTTTTCAGGGATAATATCGCCCTTATAAATCCACACTTTAACCCCGATACGCCCCATCAAGGTATGGGCTTCAGTAAAACCATAATCGATATTGGCACGTAACTTATGCAACGGCATTTGACCTTGACGGAGAGTTTCACTTCTAGCAATTTCAAGCCCACCAAGTCTTCCATTGCACGTTATCTTTATTCCCTTAGCACCAGCTTGCAAAGTTCGGAAGGATGCTTGCCTCATAGCCCGCCGGAAAGGGATTCTCTCTTCAAGCCGCTCAGCTATGCTCCGAGCTACCAAAAGAGCTTCAAGCTCAGGGTGCTCAACTTCTCTAATGGTCAATCTAATTTTATCCCCACTGACCTTTTCCATGTCCGACTTCAGCATTTCCACATTTTGTCCCCCTCGGCCAATCAAGATGCCAGGACGAGCTGAGTAAAGAGTTAAATGTACCTCGTCTCCCGGACGTTCAATTTCCACCCGAGCAACTGCTCCTCCAGGACATTGTTGTTCCACAACTCTGCGTAGCTTTAAATCATCTAACAAAAACCGGGTATAGTTCTTCTCAGCATACCACTTGGCTCGCCAATCCTGGTTAACCCCCAGCCTGAAACCACAAGGATGAACTTTTTGTCCCAAAACTATTCCTCCTCTTCAGTAACGAAAACTGTGATATTGCTAGACCGTTTTAAGATAGGACTCATCCTCCCTCTCGACTGAGGGCGGAATCTCTTCAAGGTATGCCCTTTATCAGCAAATATATCAGTGATTCTAAGCTCAGCAGGCGGCATTTGAAAATTATTTTCAGCATTGGCTACCGCCGATTTAATTACTTTAGCCACGGCCTTGGCTGTGGGGGTAGGCAAAAAACTGAGGATATTCAATGCCTCGTCAACTTTTCTGCCTCTAACCATATTTATCACTAACCGAGCCTTCTGAGGCGAAATGCCAACTTCCTTAGCTACTGCTTTTACCTTCATTGCATCTTATTTTTTCTTCGCCTGTTCAGTTATTTTAGCTTTGGTGATATGGCCCCTGAATGTCCTAGTAGACGCAAATTCTGCCAATTTATGCCCCACCATATTTTCAGTGATGAAAATGGGCACATGCCTCCTGCCATTATGCACTGCAATAGTGTGACCTATCATTTGGGGCAAAATAGTAGAGGCACGGGACCATGTCTTTATCACCGTTTTCTCGCCCGAATTATTGAGCGCTTCTATTCTCTTAAGCAATTTGGCATCGCAAAAAGGGCCCTTCTTACGCGACCGTGACATCTTCCCTCCTCCCTTTGAGGATCATCTTGTCTGACGTTCTGCGGCGACGTGTCTTAGCGCCCAAAGCTGGCTTCCCCCAAGGAGTTTTCGGAGGCATTCCTCGTGGAGCTCTGCCCTCCCCACCTCCATGTGGGTGGTCACGAGGAGTCATAGCAGAACCCCTGACCGTAGGCCGCCAACCCGACCATCTTCTCTTTCCAGCTTTGCCTAACTTTATATTTTCGTGGTCAACGTTGCCTATCTGACCGATAGTAGCCCAGCACTTTTGATGAAATTTACGTAGTTCACCCGAAGGGAGTTTAAGTACAACATATTGGCCTTCCTTGCTTATAATTTGGGCGGAACTCCCTGCGCTATGAACAAGCTTTCCCCCCTTGCCTGGCTCAAACTCAACATTATGCACCAAAGTTCCCACAGGAATGGACTCCAATGACAGAGCATTCCCAGGTTTTATATCAACATCCTCGCCCGCCTGTATAGTATCACCCAACTTGATGTCCAAAGGGGCGAGTATATAGCGCTTTTCTCCATCAGCATAATGAATTAGGGCAATGCGAGCTGCCCTATTAGGGTCATATTCAATGGAAGCTACTTTTCCTGGAACGGTAATTTTATCCCTCTTAAAATCGATAAGGCGAAGTTTGCGCTTACTGCCGCCACCGCGGTGACGCACCGTTATAACACCCCGGCTATTACGCCCTGCCTTCTTTTTCAGCGGCACCAGTAAGGATTTCTCAGGAGCTACCTTGGTTAGCTCTTCAAAAGTAGCGCCAGACATAAATCTCCTGCCTGGAGAAGTTGGCTTATAAGTCCTTAATCCCACGAATCGCTCCTTATTTGTGCGTCCTTTGCCAGCGAGTTTTTTTAAGAAGTTTCTGATGTCTGTGTTTTGACATCTTCTTTTTTCTCCACTTAACGACTGAACCCATTAGACACCCTCAAAGAAAGTAATTTTGTGTCCCGGCGCCAAGGTAACTATTGCCTTTTTCCAAGGTGAGCCAGTTACTTGCCTCCTGCCAAATCTTCTTGTCTTGCCAGGCACCGTCATCACATTGACTTTACTTACCTTTACCTTGAAAGCCTGTTCCACTGCCTCCTTAATCTGAGACGCGGTAGTCTTGCTCGCCACCTCAAAGGCATATTTATCTCTCTCCTTAAGCCAAGTAGCCTTCTCTGTAATTAAAGGACGCCGCAGAACTTCGTAAAGATGCAATTTATTTACCCCAAATTTGCTCAATGTTGCGTATTGCCGGTACAGTGGCTACCAGCATTTCATAGGAAAGCAAATCCAATACATTAATTAGATCCGAAGGTAGGACTTTGACTTCAGGCAAATTAGCCGCTGATTTAACCACATTTGGTGTGGACTGAGCAGTAAGAATCAAAGTGGAGGAATCGATGCCGAGCGAGGACAGAACATTTATCATGTCTTTTGTCTTTGGTTCCTTAAAATCAAGTTCCTGCACCAGTCTTATATTTCCTTCTCTAACTTTAGCGGAGAGGAGGCATTTCAAAGCTAATTTCCTCATTTTCCGGGGCATAGATTGGCGATAGGTGCGTGGCTTGGGGCCAAAAACTACCCCACCCCCCCTGAGCAGGGGTGATTTTATATCCCCTCTTCGTGCTCTGCCAGTATGCTTTTGGCGATAGAGTTTCCTTGTGCTCCCTTTAACCTCGCCTCTGGTCTTGGTAGACACAGTACCATGGCGTCTATTAGCTAATTGTCTGGCCATTGCTTGGTGAACCACCGCCCCATTAAAAGGAAGATCAAAAATGGCCTGACTAAGCTCTACTTGGTCAACAACTTCACCGTTTAAAGTATAAACTGGCACTTGCACTTCCTGTTACCTTACTTTTTCAATTATTAACAGCCCACCATTGGCTCCAGGTACTGCACCCTTCACCAAAAGCAAATTGCTCTCTGGGTCAGCTTGAATTACCTCGATATTACGCGCTGTTACTCTCTTATTTCCCATATGTCCTGCCATGCGTTTTCCTTTAAACACCCGACCGGGAAAAGTGGTAGCTCCAATTGAACCAGGGGCGCGATGGCGGTCAGTCTGGCCGTGGGTCTTTGGCCCACCAGCAAAATGATGCCGCTTAACCACGCCAGCAAAGCCCCTGCCCTTAGAAAAGCCAGTTACATTTATCAGGTCACCTTGCTTTAGAAAGCCAACATCCACTTTGTCACCACTCTTGACCGAGCTAATATCATCGGTCCTGAATTCGCGAAGATAGCGAACATTCTCTAAGCCTCGAAGATGTCCCTTCTCCGAAGAGCTAAGCTGAGATTGCTTCACTTTGTTCTCAATAAAGCCCACTTGGATAGCATCATAACCATCCCTGTCTCGGCTCTTTATCTGAGTTACCACGGAAGGCCCAGCTTGAATAGCGGTTACTGCCATCGCCTCTCCGCTTTCCTGAAACAGTTGCGTCATGCCTATTTTTTTACCAATAATGCCTGGAAACATGGTCTTAACTATAACTTAATATCTATCTCCACTCCGGATGCTAGGTCAAGGTGACTCAGGGCATCTATAGTCTTGGAACTCGGCTGCAAAATATCAATTAACCTCTTATGGGTCCTGATTTCAAACTGCTCCCTGGAATCTTTATCGATGTTAGGGGAGCGAATAACGCAAAATTTTTCGATATCTGTGGGTAAAGGCACCGGGCCAACCACTATGGCCCCGGTACGTTCCACTGTTTCCAGTATTTGCCTTACTACTTGATCAGCCAACTTATGATCGAAACTTTTAATTTTGATACGAACTTTTTGGTCGGTCATCTGCTTCTCCCCATTCTAGCCACAATTTGCTTAGCCAAATCCTGAGGCAATTGTTCATAGCGATGAAGGTGCATAGTGTAACTCGCCCTCCCTTGACTGAGCGACCTCAAATCTCCAGCGAAACCGAATGTTTCCGCTAGAGGAACAAGACAACGGACAGCAGAGGACTCGTCGCGACTCTCAATGCTTTCAATATGAGCTCTTCGAGAGTTTAAATCGCCAATGATGTCTCCTAGGAACTGATTGGGAGTTGTTATTTCCACTTCCATAATTGGCTCGAGAATAATAGGCTCAGCTTTATCTATTCCATCCCTCATAGCCATGAAGGCTGCCATCCTGAAAGCTACGTCCGAAGAGTCGACCTCGTGAAAACTCCCGTCATACAAAGTCACTTTCACATCTATTACAGGGTAACCAGCTAATCCCCCACTTTGCAAAACTGTCTTAACACCAGCTTCTACTGAGGGAATAAATTCCTTAGGTATAGCTCCACTTCGGATTTGATCACGAAACTCAAATCCACTGCCACGCTCTCCTGGTTCAATTCTAAGCCAAACGTGCCCGTATTGTCCCTTACCCCCTGATTGACGGACAAATCTTCCTTCAGATTCCACAGGAAGGGTGATTGTTTCCTTATAAGCAACCTGAGGCTTACCAGCATTAACCTTTACGCTATATTCGCGAAATACACGCTCCATTAATACCTCGAGATGAAGTTCACCCATCCCCGAAACCAAAGTTTGGCCTGTTTCTTTGTCATGGTAAATCTTGAAGGTCGGGTCTTCAACAGCAAGTTTAGCCAGGGCATTACCCAACTTGTCTTGGTCGGCCTTGCTTTTGGGCTCAACAGCCATGGAAAGCACCGGCTCAGCAAATCGTATAGTCTCAAAAAGCACCGGTCGTGTAGGCTCGCAAAGGGTATCACCTGTCGAGGTCATCTTAAGCCCCAGACTAGCTACAATGCTCCCAGTCTCAGTGTGGTCAACCTCTTCACGGTGATCGGCATGCATAACATATAGTTTTCCCAACCTCACTTTCTTACCCGTGGTAGAATTCAAAACTTGTGCCCCGGCTTTTACCATGCCTGAGTACACACGCAAATAGACCAGCCTGCCCATAAACAGGTCAGAAACCGTTTTAAATGCCAATGCGGAAAAAGGCTCATCATCGCTCGCCAGACAAAGGATTTCCTTTCCACTTTTAGAATTTGTAGCTGAAGGGGGGGGGCTATCTAGCGGCGAGGGGAGATAATCCACAATAGCATCGAGCAATGGCTGGATGCCCCTATCCTTCAAGGCGCTGCCACAAAGGACAGGCACTACGCGGTTAGAAATGGTCAGCCTTCTTATAGCCGCCTTAATTTGAGAGGCAGAGATGTCTTGCCCACTAAGATAGGGTAGCATAATCTGCTCATCGAGCTCAGCTAAGTTCTCAATTAATGCTTGGCGATGCTTGGCCAGCAAAGTCTCACCTTCTTCAATTAAAGCTGGATTAGGATCGGGGAAAGCAATGATTTTGTTTTCCACAAGGTCGATGATGCCCCGAAAGAGTTTTTCACTTCCTAATGGGAGCTGTATAAGTAACGCCTTGATTCGCAACCTTTCGTTAATCATGGTCACCGTGTGATGAAAATCAGCGCCAATCCTGTCCATTTTGTTAATAAAACAAATCCTGGCCACGCCATATTTATCTGCCTGGCGCCACACAGCCTCTGATTGAGCTTCCACTCCAGCTACACCATCGAAAATCACGACACCGCCATCTAATACACGGAGGCTACGCTCTACTTCAGCAGTGAAATCTACATGCCCAGGGGTATCTATGATGTTTATACAATGTTCGCGCCAGTGACATGTAGTAGCCGCTGAAGTAATGGTAATACCTCGTTCTCTCTCTTGCTCCATCCAATCCATTACCGCAGTCCCTTCATCCACGCTTCCAACCTTGTAAGTACGCCCTGCGTGGTGGAGAATCATCTCTGTAGCCGTGGTCTTGCCAGCATCTATATGAGCAATGATTCCTATATTCCGTATTTTTTCCAAAGGGAAAGTCCGCGACATTAGCTTATCCTTTACCTCAAGTACTGCTTTTAACACAACTTCTCACCAGCGATAGTGAGCAAAGGCTTTGTTAGCCTCTGCCATCTTGTGAAGATCCTCACGTTTCTTGATTGCTACCCCCCGACCATGGACAGCATCAACCAACTCGCTTGTCAGCCTTTCTTCCATAGATTTGCCACTCCGAGATCTCGCTGAGGCAATGAGCCATCTCATGGCAAGAGCGCGCCCCCGATCTTCCCCTACCTCCGTCGGAATTTGGTAGGTAGCCCCACCAACACGGCGTGATTTAACCATGAGAAGCGGCGTAACATTTCTAATCGCTCGCTCTAAGGCTTCTTCAGGACTGCTATTCACTTGCTGAGCAGTGAGCTGCAAGGCATTATAGACAATGCGCTCGGCTGTAGCTCTTTGCCCTCGTAGCATAAGCCTATTAATAAATTTAGCCACCGTAATGCTGTCATATTTAGCATCGGGTGGTGGTATCCTTTTTACTACTTTCCTAGCTCCTCTTGGCATTTTACATCCTCGCTATTTTGGTGCCTTGGTCCCATACCTGCTGCGACCTTGCTTGCGATTAGCTACTCCTTCAGTGTCCAAGGTGCCACGGATAATATGGTAGCGAAGTCCAGGAATGTCCTTAACTCGGCCACCACGAATCAACACTACCGAGTGTTCCTGCAAATTATGTCCTTCGCCAGGAATATAAGCGGTCACTTCCATACCGTTGGTCAGCCTAACGCGGGCAACTTTGCGCAATGCCGAGTTGGGCTTCTTAGGTGTAACCGTCTTAACCTGGACGCATACACCTCTTTTTTGAGGCGCCCCCTGGATCCATTTAATTCCCCCCTTCATCGTATTTCGGGTGTAATGTAATGCTGGGACATCGCTTTTCTTTCCCAGCTTCTTCCGCCCTTTACGAACAAGTTGATTAACTGTTGGCATTTCTATACTCCTCTATTTTAGACAATCAAAAAGCCGTCTGGTTATATGCCGGTCTACTCCAGGAAAATTTGCTCGGCTTTAGCCAGCCGGCTTTTACAACTCTCTACGCTTTTACCTTCTAGTAGACGCCAACTTACTAATTTAACACAAGGTAATCAGGCTGTCAACTAGGGCGGTTGAGGCTTGGTTTTGGTCACCAGAGCCTGAGGGACACCCTCACAGCTGAAACCAAAGAGTCATTTTCATTATACCTGTGATACATTAAGCTGCAGTGTCAGGCAAAATCTTATGGATAGTTTTGAACGCTATTTTGAACGCTTTGCTTGTTAATGCAGGTGTTTCCTTACTCCTGCCTTAACTTTAAACATCCTGCTACTGTATAGGTTATCTAAAGACGCATTGAGCATAGCTATGTATTCGTCTACTTCATCATGATCGAATTGTATAACTTTATTGGCTATTCGTTGGCAATAATCGCAATGGCTACACCCGGATAGGCAATTTTGCTTCATGAAGAAATCCATAAAGCCTTCCAGAGCTTGGTTATCGATATAGAATCTGGGCGGTGTCTCAATAACGTTGTTTTGTACGCCCGGTAAAGCAGAATTGCTAAATTCAATTTTCGGAGTAATGACATTCAAAATATCATATAGGTTCCCTTGATAATGACGTGATGAATACGCTGTGGCAGCATTCAAAATTCGCTCGGCGGACATTGACCTGCCACTAGTTTTGAACATATCAATACCTATCTCTTCGTAAACATGAATATCTTCGGGTCTTACCCAGCGGCACCTAATGATTTGAGAGGTATCACAGAGCCTGTCTAGAGTACAACGAAGTACACAATAGTCTGCATAATAGCCGTTAAGCGGGTTATAACTTTGACTGGCATGCCCCAGGCTATCATGGTGGTAATATTCGTAGGAGCACTGGTATAAGCAGAGATTATTCAGTAGTATAGTGAGTCCGCAATTCACTGCGTTCCTGATAGCCTTGAGCAATGTAAAGTCCCGATTTATGTTAATGTCCAGAGTAATAGAATCGGCGCCTAAGGATTCAAACGATTTGGCTCTAGCAACGCTGTTCACATGAGCAATGGTTGATACTCTTACCTTAAGATGCGGAAATTGACGCTTTATAAGCTCAATCAGATAAGGGATGGTTACTGTGACGCTATCCACCCCAATGTTTGTGATCCACCTAAGATGCTCTAGCAACTCTTGATGGGTATTCTCATCCCACTCCATATTACCCATGCTGGGAGCATTTAAGATGTAGTCAAACTTCAAACCTGCTGAATGAGCCCGTTCGATGTATTCCTCCGCCTGATTTTCCACCATGTGGATGCTATCAGGACCTCTCCCCCCACTACCTATCATTGAGGTAGGCAATGCGCCATATAGCTGTACATCAGCTTCCAACTTGCTTAATGGCAATATCAGATCTGGATCCCAATTCGTTGGCACTAGTAGCTGCATGCTACCCCACTATGGCAAATAATGTTGGTACAAAGCTGGACACATGTGCCCCACTCCACACCTTTCTTCGTCTTTAGCAAAACCATCCTCTATATCGTGATACGATGTATTATGAATACAAAGAAATTTTTTGTCAATACCTCCGAATCAAAAGTCACTTCTCCAAGATTTTGTCACCAGGTAACTACGCCGGAAAATGTCACCCTTCCATGGAAATAGTAACATTGAATAGAAAGGAACAAAACTTAGATTATACCTTATAAACCTTTGTATCGTAATGCGATGTATTATGAACATAAAGAATTTTTTTGTCAATACCCTTTTGATATTGGCATATAGTTAGATATCCCACAAAACCATAGCAGCATTAGATTATCATCTTTCAATAGCGACTGATTTAAGGAAATGCTCCGCCATCTATAGTGATGGCTTGTCCCGTGATATAGCCAGCTCTTTCACTGGCTAAAAAAGCTACCAGTTCAGCCACATCCTCAGGTTGGCCAAAGCGTTGCAATGGAATCATTGCCAGTATGGCCTCCTTTCTTTCCGAAGGCAGCTTATCTGTCATCCCAGTAATAATGAAGCCCGGGGCCACGGCATTGACAGTTATATTACGAGAACCCATCTCTCGAGCTACGCTTTTGGTGAAAGCAATAAGCCCTCCTTTGGAAGCAGCATAGTTGCTTTGCCCTGTATTCCCTACTATTCCGGTCACCGAAGATATGTTAATAATGCGTCCCCACTGCTGCCTCATCATAGACCTTAGGGCAAACTTGGTGCACAGGTAGGCTCCACGCAAATTGGTGTTCATTACATCGTCCCAGGCATCATCAGACATTCTTAACAAAAGGGTATCTCTATTTATTCCGGCATTGTTCACCAGAATATCAATCTTGCTCCACTTATCAGTCACTTGCTCTATCATGGCTTGCACTGCTTCACCATCCCGAATATCAGCTTCAACCGACATAGCTTCCCTGCCTAGACGGATTATGCTCTCCACTAAATTATCAGCATCAACCTCATTACTGGCTTCAATTGCCACATAATTAACTGCCACTTTGGAACCAAGGCTGGCAAGCTTCAAGGCAATGGCTTTACCCATGCCCCGAGAGGCACCAGTTACTAGGGATACTTTTCCCTCTAATTCCATGACTTGTCCTCACCCATTAACGCGCTTAAGTACCAGGGAGCAGTTTTCACCACCTAAACCAAAACTATTCTTCAGACATACATTCACTTGAGCCGGGCGAGCTACATTGGGGACATAATCCAGATCACAGTCCGGGTCAGGGGTCTCATAATTTATAGTTGGATGGATAATCCCCTTGTTCATAACTAATATAGCGGCGATGGTTTCGACAGCGCCGGCAGCAGTAATGCCATGCCCAATCATGGACTTAGTAGAGCTTATAGGAATTTTGTAAGCATGCTCTCCAAATACTATCTTAATAGCTTTGGTTTCACAGGCATCATTCAGCTTGGTGCTGGTGCCGTGAGCATTGATATAATCAACCTCTTCAATCTTCACCCTGGCATTTTGCAGGGCAGTACGCATGGCATAAGCCTCAGCCTCAGGGGCCGGAGCAGTTGCATCATGGGCATCAAAAGACCAGCCTGCACCGGCAACTTCAGCCAAGATAGGTGCACCCCGTCTCTTGGCATGTTCATAGCTTTCCAAAACAACTAATCCGGCACCCTCAGCATAGACGAAACCATTGCGGTTGAGGTCGAATGGGCGACAAGCCTTGGACGGGTCAGATTCATGAGAAAGGGCTCCTAAAATATCTATTCCAGCTACGCCAACTGGCTCCAGGCTGGCGTCAGAACCCCCGGCTACCATCACATCAGCATACCCTAAGCGAATGAAATTAGTCGCTGTGCCTATGGCGTCAGCGCCACTGGCACAAAGGCTATTCACACTGCTGTTAGGGCCCCTGGCCCCCAGCATCATTCCCACCTGCATGGATGCTGCACTGGCAGTTGACTTCGTGATGAAGAGCGGGTCGGCTCCTCTTCTAGGACCCGTTTTTTGGTATTGCTCCCATCCCCAAACAACATAGCCTTGTTCTGTCATAGTAGAAATGCTAACACCTACCCGCTCAGGAATTTCCTGAGTCATATCTAAGGCGGCTGATTGTATTGCTTCTTTAGCAGCGGCAATAGCAAACTGAATAGTCCTTGAAGTCCGGTCAATTGCCTTCAAGTCCATATACCTTGTGGCATCAAAGCCATGCACCTCAGCGTCCACTTTCACCCGAAAGTTACTGGCATCAAAGTGGGTAATAAGACCGATGGCTGACTTTCCTGCGACTAATCCTTCCCAGAACTCTTTTACACTTAAGCCCAAGGGATTAATGGTAGCCATACCGGTAACTACAACCCTAGGTATATTTATCGTGCCCCAGGAATTTACCGAGTTTGTAGAAACTTTAGCCGTGTTCATTATTCTTATTTTCCTGCGAGGGCAAAGAGCCCTACAGAGGTGCCTCCATCAACAACAATAGTTTGTCCTCTTATCATAAAGGCTTCTTCACTGCACAAAAAAGCTACTACATTAGCGACATCTTCGGGAATCACCATTCTTCCCGCTGGTGTTACTTGACGATTATCTTTTACCAGTCCCTCTTTGAAATAGAACTTCAATGCCTCTGTCTCCACAGCAGAAGCAGCTACAGCATTAACGCAAATGTCTAGAGGGGCCAGCTCTATTGCCAGGTAACGAGTTAAAGCTTCCAGGGCGGCTTTGGAAACTCCAACGATAGTATAATTGGGCAAGACAAAACGCGAACCCAAGCTAGAGATGCTGACTATTTTACCACCCCTGCCCTCCATTAGTTTGACTACCCTCTGGGCACAGAGCAAAAGGGCTCTGGTGTTGATGTCCATAGTCCATTCCCAGGCCTTAACATCTATATCCACTACAGGACGGCCTACGCCTGAAGCAGCATTGCTAATCAAGATATCCAGGCGGCCAAATTTATTGCCAATCATATCAAACATTTCATCTATCTTTGCCGGGTCTCCCACATTGGCTCGGATGACTTCAGCTTTCACTCCCAGAGCTTCAATATCCTTAGCTGTTTGTTCCGCGCTATCGCGGTGGCGAAAAAAGTTGACAATAATATCGGCACCCTGGGCAGCAAGTTTTAATGCAATTGCACGACCGATACCGCGCCCACCACCTGTGACTAAAGCCAGTTTCCCTTCAAGGGACATGGCTAAACCTTCTCCTCTTGCGCTACCCGATTCTCTACATAGGAGACAAAATCGCCGAAGTTCTGAAACTTCTGGGCTTCCTCGTCAGGGATCTCAATCCCAAAGGTTTCTTCCACTGCCACCAATGCCTGCACTACATCCAGGGAATCTGCCTTAATCTCTTTAAATGTGCTTTCCCGAGTGATAATGCTCTTGTCAACACGAGTAATCTTGGCTATGATGTCTCTTATCTGTTCTTCAACAGTCATAATTTACCTCCCTGGTTAAATTTTGCTAATTCCGACTTCAAGCTTTCAATAACCCCGGCTTTTACCGCTTCCCTGGCGCTTTCTATAGCATTAGCTATTTGGGGAGCTCGGCTAGCTCCATGCGCTATCCTGACAACCCCATCAACGCCCCACAAAATGCCGCCACCCCGCTTCTCAGTTTCACTGGATATTTTGGTTGCCGGGAACAATCCCTTAAACAATAATCTAACTAAGGCACGTAGAGGTGGGTACTTTTTCAGCTTTCGCGCTGTCCAATCCTGGGCATAACCCCCGATGCTTTCATAAAACTTTAAAAGCACATTGCCCACAAAGCCGTCACAGACAATGACATTGGCCTTGCCGTTTAAGATATCATTGCCTTCTATATTGCCAACGAAGTTCAACCCGCTATTTTTGAGAAGGGAATAAGCTTCACGCACTGCCTCACTCCCTTTATTTTCCTCACTTCCCGTGCTTAGCAAAGCTATCTTAGGGTCAGTGATGTTAAGAACCCTCTTAGCGTAGACCGAGCCAGCGATGGCAAAAGCTAGAAATTGATGTGGTTTGCAATCTACATTAGCTCCGAGGTCTACCACCACAGTATTCGGTGCAAAGCTACCCAGAGAGCCAACAATTGCCGGACGATACATCCCATCCAACATGCCCATAAATTGAATGGCACTTATTGCAGCCGCTGCACTAGACCCAGCACTAACTAATGCATCTGCTTCGCCTGATTTTACCATCTTCGCCGCCACGGCAACAGAGCAATTAGGCTTGCGCCGAACTACGTCAACAGGCGACTCATTTTCCTTGATAACTTCGCTGGCTTCGACAACATGGATGGATGAACCGTTGGTGAATTTGTACTTGGCTAATTCCTTTTCTAGAATGTTTGTGGAGCCAACCAAGAAGATTTCAACATCGCCTTTCTGAGCTGCAAGCACCGCCCCCTTAACTATTTCCTCAGGAGCATAATCACCACCCATGGCATCCACAGCCACCCTTACTCTGCCATTTTGAACCATATTTTTATTTCTTATCACTTGAGAACTTGACTATTGTCTCCCCCGTAACTATCATTTCGCCTTTTTGATTACGGCACTCAAAACTGCAATTTGCGTATGATACATCATCTTTTTGTTCAACGCAATCAATTTTACCATTGATAGTCAGAGTATCTCCAGGACGTGCCGGCTCTTTAAACTTTGCTCGGAGCTTACCCTCAGACAGCCAGCTTCGACCAAAAGCCGAAGTCATCATCTCTGACACATAAGCCAAGTTAAGCATACCATGAGCAATAGTGCCACCCAAAGGAGTCTTAGCAGCAAAAGACTCGTCTACATGGATGGGATTAAAATCACCCGATGCCTCAGCATAAAGATTAATTTTCTCCTGGGTGATATGTTTTACCACCGTATTAAGAGCCTTCCCTTCTTGAATCTCTGTGAGCATTTCTTTCCTAGGTGGGCAATGCTATAGTTGCTCTTCCAGATTGCACCTTTTCTTTGCCTTTGTCAAAAACCTCGAGCTCCAGGATTAACATACTCATTTTGCCCCGAGTTATCTTTTGTGACACTCTGGTGTGACACTCTATAGTGGCGCCAATGGGCACCAGTTTGAAAAACTCTAACTCTTGTGAAGCATGTATAGCAATAGTGCCAGATGGCATGGAAAAAGACCCTACCATAGCAGCTATGGCACAAGCCGTAATGGCCAGGGGGGGAACAAATCCATCACCTGCACTATCCACAGCTTTTAGATATTTGGAGACAAGGGAGGCACTCAGTTCATAGGTGGCAGCAGGGAATTCGTAACCAGGTATTAGTTCTTCATAGCTTGTAGTTTTGCCCGACATTTGACCAGTTCTCGATACATCGGTATACTATGTATATTACATTATACACTGCCCCTGATTATTGTCAATATTTTCCTAATTATCACCACCACCGATTGATAATGGACTTTGGCATCGACATAATTAACTTAAAATCAACCTATCCCACACAGGACACCCTGAATTGATGGGAGATATAAGAAAGAAAAGGCTATTGAGCAAACTTTATGAGCTGCGCCGTCTTCTCATTTGGTTTGCTGCAAAATGGGCCCGGCAGGATTCGAACCTGCGACCAACCGGTTATGAGCCGGCCGCTCTGCCACTGAGCTACGAGCCCACTCTTCCACCCATGAAAAGTTTCACTTTTCATGGCAACCAAATTTGTGTGGAGCGGGAGACGGGACTCGAACCCGCGACACCTTGCTTGGAAGGAGGAGCCGTCCCTGAGCCCCATTTTCTGCCCTTTTTGAACCTGAAAAGCGGGAGAAAACCGCCTCTTTTCCGCAACATTCAGATGACCGCTTTTTTTGACCTCCCGCCACTTGCTTGACTGATTTTACCATACTTGCCTGTCAGGCAACAACTGGTTTGGTAAGGAAAAGAGATACTTCTTAGGGTCACCATGGTCTCTTTACAGTCAAAAGGATACGAATGCTTGGTCTACCGCTCATCGAACAAAAGAGGTTTTTATTGTGCTTGAAAATCTAGCTAGAATGTTGTCTCCCCCTAGCCAGCTGAGCGAATTTCAAGTTCGCTAGAACTGACAGGCGCCAAGGGATTCGGAATTAAGTCATACAGAGGGGATAGACCTCGCAAAATCTGTACTTGAGAATATTAAGCTGCGCGCAACTTTGCTACCTTGGCTAAACGATTGTTTCTTTTGACCTCACTAGTCCAAAGTGGTAGACTGTTAACATCTTCTTAACCGGAACTTAAATAGGTACGCAGCCAAGGCCCGGTCACAATGTGGACAAAGGCTTGAAAGAGCACTTTGGTTCATGCCTCAAGACAGAAGAGAAGGGAAATGAGAATAGAAAGCCCCCAATACACTGAGCGTTTTGGCTCAGTTCGTATTAACGATGTGCAGCAGGTATTGGAACTGGACTCTGGCAGAGCCAAAGAACTTCCCCCGCAAGAGAATATCGCCGTGCAAAAAATTGAGGAGGATGTTATCAAGGGCTTCGAAGAGAAAATGGCTATTGTCATCCCTACTAAGGACGAGAAGCTCAAGCTTTTCGAAGGTGTTGTCAGTGGAGTTCCTCATGAGTGCCTGATAATCGTAGTCTCTAACAGCCAGAGAAGGCGGGTTGACCGGTTCAGGATGGAAAAAGACGCACTGAACCAGTTCTGTCACCTTACTCGCCGTGAGGCTCTGATTATTCACCAGAAAGACCCCATACTAGCCCGGGCTCTCGCTGAGGCTGGCTATACTGACATTTTGGGAGAGGATGAGTTGATAAGGAACGGCAAGGCTGAAGGCATGTTAGCTGCAATCTTTATCGCTATGGTTGCCCAGAAAGATTTTGTTGGCTTTATCGATGCTGATAATTATTTTCCCGGTGCTGTATGGGAGTATGCCAGATGCTACGCTACCGGCTTCAGCATGGCTAAATCCCCTTATAGCATGGTCAGGGTTTTGTGGCGCTATAAGCCTAAAATTTCGGCAGGTATGCTTTTTAGGAGATGGGGTCGAGTATCAGAGATAACTAACAAGTGCATGAACTCTCTGATCTCAAATAAAACCGGGTTTGAAACTGAGATTATCAAGACAGGCAATGCCGGGGAGCATGCTATGAGCTTGAGACTGGCAGAAATACTCACTTATGCCTCAGGCTACGCTGTGGAACCTCAGGAACTCATATCTATCTTCGAAGGGTTTGGTGGTGTCTTACCCGTGGCACACCCTACCGCTGCCAAACATGGCGTTGAGATATTCCAGACCGAGACAAGGAATCCCCACCTCCATGAAGAAAAGGGTGGGCAGCATCTTCTGGTGGAAATGCTATTGCCAGGTCTGGGATCCATCTATCACTCTCCACTCTGTGAAGAGGAGACCAAGCAGTTAATTATCAACGAGCTTTTACAGCAGAATGCCATCCAGCCGGATGAAGAACCACCAAAACCACGCCTTATTACTCCACTAAGGGCTATAAACCTGAAGAAGTTCACCGAAGTTATGGCGGAACACATGAAATCGTATTCAGCATTAGAGGAAGAGAAATGAAAGCGGTCATTCTTGTCGGTGGGAAAGGAACGAGGCTACTCCCACTGACCTGCAATACCCCCAAGGCGATTGTGCCTATCCTGAACCGACCTTTCTTGGAGCATCTGCTGGGCTATTTGAAAGAGCACGGAGTTACCGATGCTATTCTTGCCATGGGTTATCTCCCTGACCCAATCCAAAGCTGCTTAGGTGATGGTACTCAACTCGGAGTTCGGCTCACCTATCTGGTGGAGGAGTCGCCTCTGGGCACAGCCGGAGCAGTGAAGAATGCTGAATCATACCTGAATGGGCCATTCCTTGTTTTAAACGGGGACATTATCACCGAGATAGACCTCACCGCTATGGTGAAACGCCACAAGGAAGTTAAGCCCAAAGTTAGCATAGCACTGACACCGGTAGATAATCCCACTATATACGGAGTAGTGGAGACTGATACCCGGGGCATGGTACAGCGCTTTATTGAGAAGCCGACCTGGGACAAGGTCACCACTAACATGATAAACGCCGGTATCTACATCTTGGAGCCTGAGGTCTTAGCACATATCCCAACATCAACTCCGTCTATGTTTGAGAATTATCTCTTTCCGAGACTTCTTGAGATAGGTGAGCCTATCTTGAGCTATCCTTCTGACGCCTATTGGATTGATATCGGTACGCCGGAGAAATATCTGCAGGCAAACCATGACCTGCTTTTACAGCAGGTTGGTAGAGGCATTCAAGCTAAAGGAAAGAGTCAGTTCCATCCTACTGCCCAAATCGAGGGGCCGGCTTTGATTGCTGAAGGATGTATTATTGCGGAGGGTGCCAAGCTAAAAGGGCCCGTCGTTCTGGGGCCGTATTGTGAAATTGGCAAAGACGCAGTAGTGCAAGGAGCGGTACTGTGGCACCACTCGAGAGTGGGTGAGAAAGCAATACTCAGAAATTGCGTAGTTTGCTCCCATAGCTATGTGGAACAAGGCAGCCATGTTCCCGATAACTGCGTGCTAGGCGATAGTGTTACAGTTGCTGCAGGAAACATATTGGATAAAGGTACCCAGGTCTGGCCGGATGGCTATGCTGAGTCAAATGCAACTCAACCCTAAGTATCTGTACCATGATTTGGCTAACCCCCGCTTTAAATCTGATAGTCAGCAAACACACCAATTTAATAAATGTTCTGGATTTGACCCCTAAAGCCAGAAGGGAGTTTGAGTTTATATGTGTCCTATTTGTGGTATTGTAAATCGGAATGATGAAGACGTAAGCAGCCAGATACACTCTATGATGACTACCCTAAGCAATAGTTCTGCCAAGGCCTGGCTTGTTTCCATGGGAGTGTCACACAGTTGGCAAAGGGATGCTCAGGCGATAAGAAGACAGGCTCTGGGGCAGGTCTCGTTTGCCACTAGGGAACAGGGTTCAGAAAGGCCTGGCTTTAATCACAGTGGTAATTTGTCCGTGCTTTACGAGGGGAATCTCTATAATAGTGAGAACCTAAGATTGAGCCTCGCCTCGAAGCAGAAACCAGCTAGCGGAAGTACAGCCGAGATAGTAGCTTACTTACTGGCAGAAAGATATCAAGGCAACCTAGTTGATACACTAAAACAGGTGTCGCCTATGCTCGATGGCGAATTCTGTCTGGCAGCAAGTGACGAGAAGCAAGTAGTGCTAATGAGGGATTTTGCCGGCCTGAGGCCGGCTTTCTATGCCGAAAACAACAAACTTTTTGCCTTTGCCTCAAGGAAGACGGCTCTGTGGGAGATAGGGATGCGTAATGTAAGACCATTACGAGCAGGAATGGTTGCCTCATTTGGCAAAGATGGCATTATTCTTGATGAAGCCTACCCATTGAGCAAGATGAACATTCAAGTGACCATCAACGACCTGGTTGAGGCTGTTGACAGCTACTGCGCCCTGCTTAAGGAGGCTGTTGAGAAGAGGTTACACAAGGTTAAAAGGGTGGCAGCGCTCGTTTCAGGAGGCGTAGACAGTTGCCTGATAGCTAAGCTCGTCTCAGACATGTCTGCAATGAGGGGCATTGAGGTAACCACTTATACTGCTGGCGTAGAGGGGGCGACTGATATTGAATATGCCGAGCGCTTTGCTCAAGAGCTGGGGCTAAAGCACAAGGTGAGAAGGCTGAGCCAGGATGAGATTGAGGCATACATACCCCGAGTAGCTGCTGCTGTTGAGGAGAGGGACTTTGTACAAATTGAAGCCGGTATTGGAGTCTATGCCGCGGTGGAGATGGCAAGCCAGGATGGTCTCAAGGTAATCTTCTCCGGTCAGGGTCCAGATGAGCTATGGGGAGGCTACAGCTGGTATCCTCAAGTTATTGCCAAAGATGGCTATGATGGTCTTCTGCAGAATATGTGGGGTGATTTAGAGAGAGCCGACGTGGAGACCTTTGATAGGGAGAACCGGATTGCTATAGCTCATGGTGTGGAAAAGGTGTTCCCTTACGCTGACATCGAGGTGGTCAAGCTGGCAATGAGTGTATCGCCACACCTCAAGATTACCTCTGCCGAAGACAGGGTTGGCAAGCGTCCTCATCGAGAGGCAGCCAAAAGGCTTGGGTTACCTGCGCAATATGCTGACCGGAGTAAAGATGCAGCCCAGCATGGTACGGGAATTCATGGTACCCTCGACGCAATAGCACGCAAGAATGGCTTTACCCCTGAGTTAGCGGAGCATGTTGGGTATGATAGTGATGAAGTAAGTCAGGAGAAATTAGCCAGTTCCACCCGTTACGGCTACCTCTATGCAGAAAAGGAGCTCTGGCAGACGCCTCAGCACGTTCAGTTCTTCTTTGACTCGGTAGCGTACCGGAGTAACCTGCTCAATGAGGCGGAAAGGTCAATGATAGAGCAATTTCTAAAGAAGACAGGTATTTGATTAAACCAATGAATGACGCCAAGTTGGGATTCGTTCATGGGAAGGGTTAAGATTGATGAGGTTGAAGCCAGTCATTTTCACCGACCTAGATGGCACTTTGCTCGACCTAGAAACTTACTCTTATGACGGAGCTTTGCCATCCATAGAGCATTTACGAAGCCAAGAAATACCTATTATCTTCTGCTCGGCCAAGACCAGAGCTGAGCAAGAGGTATATCGAAAAGAACTGCAGGTAAACGACCCCTTCATCGTGGAAAATGGAGGGGCGGTCTTCATTTCTCAAGGCTATTTCCCGTTTGATTTTGAGTATCATAAAGCTACGGATGGTTACCAGGTAATTGAACTCGGTATCCCCTATCACCGAATCAGAGAGATTCTGGCACAGATAAGGGATGATACGGGGGTCAATTTTAGAGGTTTTGGTGATATGAGTGCGGAGGAAGTAGCATCGTTGACGAGCTTGGATCTCGAGGCCGCACAGCGAGCCAAAGCTAGGGAGTATGACGAGACCCTAAATCTTGAGGGAACACCGGATGAGATTAACAGAGTGTTAAATGCGATAAAGAAAACAGGCCTCAATTATGCATCTGGCGGCCGCTATTATGACGTCACAGGACCTAACGATAAAGGTAAGGCTACACGAATTCTAATCGACTTATTCCGTAGTAAACTAGGGCAGATAAAGACCATAGCCATAGGTGATAGCCCCAATGACTTACCTATGCTCTCAGCAGTGGACATCCCCGTCTTGGTACAAAAGCCGGGAGGGACTTGGGAGGAGATAGATATACCTCATCTCCACAGGGTGGAGGGGATTGGCCCTGAGGGCTGGGCAAGAGCTGTTGAGGAAATAATCGAACAGGGAATGGCTTAGCCCTCGGAGGTCAGCATTGAAAGCTGGATTAGCTCAAATTGGCCGTTGCAATGAAATAGGAACAAATAAGGCATGCGCATTACTGTCGGGACTCCTTAAGTTGAGGGATGGAGCGGGAGACGGGACTCGAACCCGCGACACCCTGCTTGGAAGGCAGGAACTCTACCACTGAGTTACTCCCGCGAGACTGAATCTATTTTACCTCAAATCTTACAGTTGGTAAACAAGAAGAGGGTTTTGCACCGTCAGGTCAGCCCCAACACCGATGCCTCGGCAGCAGCAGGTCATAAGCTAATTTGTCCACAGGGGTCAAATGCTCTTTAAGGTCCAACAGGGCAATAGCACCCTCACAGCTCGTTTCTATCTGATGCTAGTATAGATAGTTTGAAACAAGAACCTCACTAAAAATGGGAGCCATCTGTGCTTCTGCGGCTCTGTGTATAGGATTCTCAAGATAGTTTTTCAAAGCAGCCTCACTATCAAAGTCAATGAATAGAGCTGCGGCATAGCGTGGTTTGCCTTCTGCTGCCGATCCCTGACCTATGAGAACATTTTTTGTTCCTGGAAGCTGTGCCAGTGTTTCCACAACCTTCTTTGCAAACTCATCTTGCTGATGTTGACTTACCTCATCCTTGAAATTGATCATGACAATATGCTTCAACATTTCTCACCTCCTGCAATAAGCTTAGTATAGCTTCATTATACCATCCTGTCTGTCAATCACCCACCTTGAGCCTCCATCATGGAGGTAGTGGGCAGTGCCTACATCAACCCATCCTCTTTCTCACCCCTCATCCATCAGGATAATAAACTTTCAAAATCCATTTCTAGGCAGCAGGTATTCAAAGCTAGACTGTTCACACGGCAAAGCTATATGTTCACAATGTAAAGTCGGGACTATCTAACAAGGTTATCCAGGCTCTTGGTGGTTGGGAAAGTCCTGATATGGTTAGCCACTATGCAGCAAGTCTAACCTTTGATGAGGCCTTTCGGCTCTATAAACAGGTTAACGGTGGTCAAGTTTGAGGATAGCTTATATTTGATTTCCACCCACTTCTCGACTGCCTTTTCCGAATCCACCCAGCCAGTCATCAGACTGACTACTGAAACACCAGTCTGCTTTATTTACGCTTGAGAGGCAGCAGGTGAACATTAGAAGTTGCTATCAGGGAAATGCCAATAATCCCCAGGACTGTGGAAATACCTGTGGTATCTTCTCCCAGGATATCACCATCAAACATAAAAATAGCAGCTACTAATGCTAGAACAATCCCTATTACGAATTGTCCAAAGAATGCTCTCTTTTTTTCATTGCTTATTATTTCTGGCTTCTCCGCTTTTTGTCTCCTCCAAACCAATAATGCTACAGCTACCATGGCGACACCAATGACAATAATCGCAATCAGTATAATATTGACCATCTTCAACACCTCCAATTATTGCTTTTCCAGTATACTAGGTCTCATCTTTGCAGGTTGCCAAGTGGACTGAATGCCTCGGTGACAGGTATTCAAAGCTAGATTGTTCACATATTGATAGGGTGTATCCACCAAGGACATTGGTGCTACCTGCGCCTTGGACTACACGGAAGGCAGTAACACTTAAATCATGGTTACTTTTCTTTTTCTACAATCTGTTTCTTGAAAACTGCCAACCATTGCATCTGAGTTGCTGGCTTCTTTTCTGCTAGTCTTTTCAAACAAACCAGTTCCCAGCCCACTTCTCCAAGAGAATTTAAATACCCTGGTTTTACTAACTGTCTAAAGCTGTATTTTTCTACATGATACTGCCACTGGCTCATTTAGTTGTACCTCCTTCTTACGCAACTCAAGCATACTGTATCACCCAAGCATAGTCAATGGCTTGGAGAGCTCTGTCTTGTTGTGGTTGATATCCACTACTATGGGTACTAGCTACGCCTAGCCATGAATATGTTGCCTCGTATAAAAATCTCATCTTTCCCCCTTTTTTCAATCTTGTATATTATAAAATTACAACAGAGGTTTGAAGCTAACTTTTCGTAAACTAGCTTCATTTTACTAAGTTTCTAGAAGAGTATAACGCTACTCAAAGGCAGTAAGTTTGAGGATAGCCTTAAGCTCTATTCTCCGATAATGGACTAGCTCAGGACGTACCAAGATAAATTCTGAGTTTCAAATTCGAACCTGTTTCGCCCAAGGCAGAGATAGACTCCCGCGCTACATCACATTCACCTTCAGAGCAAAGGATTTCGCCTCTCCTCAGGGTAAACTCCGCGCGCCAATCGGCTAGTTCAGGCGAGATTCCGAAGCCTGAGCGAGAAATCTCCTCTCCTTGCAATGATAGGGGGGCGTCTTCCGTAATGACCAGTGGGCGTGTCATTGCCAGCAAAGCGCGGTAATCCATCGGCACGGTCGCTAATTGCTCTTCGTCGTTGGCAGAATTATCTTTATTGTTCATAGTACGAATGTACTATTACCTTTCTCATAGTACTAGTCGCAAGAAAGAGGAAAATCCCTTGCTACTCCAGTACTTTTAATTGACTTTCTTCCGAGGGGACTAGCAATCCGTGGTGCATAGCTAGATTGGTAAGCATTCACCTTTGTGCTGGTAAGCAAAGGAAGGCTATTCCGATGCCCTAAT
>DATKVL010000500.1:0-14216 GCA_035530115.1 Dehalococcoidia bacterium
TGGGCTCGTTTGACCGCTATCTTTATGCCGTAGAAATAGGTAGTGCTGAGCCAGAGTGGAGATTTCCCCAGGAGAAACCAGCCGGCAATTGGTTCTGGGCGTCTCCTGTAATCAATGAAGGTATTGTTTATGCTGGCTGCCTCGATGGCAGAGTTTATGCTATTGAGGCAAAAACAGGAGAAAAATTGTGGGAATTTGATTCTGGAAACCCTATAGTTTCCTCGCCCGTTTTGATGGAGAACCTGCTTATAGTAGCTAACGAGGCAGGCAATGTATATGTCATTAATCCCGAGACTGGTGACAGTGAGCGAATTAAAAATCGAGAAAATGGCGATAAACCAACCATTAATGCCCAAATAAGAGCGTCTTTTTGTGCCCACGAGGGTTTAGTTTATATTCGAGGTGAAGATAACCAGTTATATGTTGTGGATATTGAGAAGAGGGAAGTGAGTCAGCCAATTTCCTTGACTATTGAAGAGTGAGGGTCGCGCCCCATGGTAGAAGTATGGAATTTAATTATAGGTAACCCGGTACTTAATGTACTGGTTGCCCTGAGCTACCTCTTATCTGGTGAGTTTGGGTTAGCAATCATTGCCCTCACCGTCATCGTCCGTTTAATCTCCTGGCCTCTTACCAAGCGCCAGCTCAATTCCAGTAAGGCTTTGCAGGATATGCAGCCGAAGATTCAAGAACTGCAGAAGAAATACGGTAAAAATCAGCAAAAGCTTCAGCAAGAAACGATGAAGCTTTATAAGGAAGCCGGGGTAAACCCTCTGGGCTGCTTATGGCCCATGTTGGTTCAGTTCCCCATCTGGATTGCTCTCTATCAAGCCATCATGAGAGCTCTGGCTACCACGCCCGAGAACTTACTTGATTTAGCTCATCGTCTTTACTCTTGGGACATAGTGAATCAAGCGATTCCTTTGAATAGCCATTTTTTGTGGCTTGATTTAGGACAACCTGACCCATATTGGATTTTAGCCATCATAGTTGGTGGCACAATGTGGGTACAGCAGAAGATGACCCAAGCACCAGCCGTTGACCCAAGGCAGCAGTCCACAAGCAGGATGATGTTGGTGATGATGCCTCTCATGTTTGGCTTCCTTACCCTGTTGTTCCCCAGTGGCTTGGCCCTCTACTGGGCAGTTTCCAATATAATTGGTATTATAACTCAATATTTCGTCACTGGTGGCTGGGGTTACCTCAAATTCCGTTCTCCGTCTCAGTCAACATAGTGAAAGAAGAACCAGCACTGTAGAGATGATCGCAAGTTGTGCTGGTAATAAAGCAAATTGCTAAAAGGAAATCGGACTATGGAAGGGATTGAGATAACAGCTGCGACAGTAGAACAGGCGATAGAGAAGGCAGAGGCACAGCTAGGGCTGAGCCGGGACCAATTTGAGGTGGAGGTTATTAGAGAGGAGAAGTCGGGAATTTTAGGAGTAGGAGGCAAAGAGGCTTTAATCAGGGTGACTCCAGTAACCCCGCCGGAAAAGGATGCGGTCAAGGTGGTCACAGAAATTTTAGAGACGTTGCTTGGATTGCTGGGTGTAACAGGCAAGGTTGAAGTACTATCCGATGAGATACCTCTAGCTTTGGATATCAAGGGCGACGATTTGGGTATCTTGATTGGTCGGCGAGGTCAGACTCTAGCTTCCTTGGAATATATTACCAAGCTCATAGTAGTTGGACGGTTAAAGGCTTGGCTACCATTAACAGTTGACGTTGCCGGATACAAAGAACGTCGTCGTGATTCCTTGCAAAGATTGGCCTTATATCTAGCTGAGCAGGTGAAATCAAGATGCCGTGCTATAACTATGGAGCCAATGCCTGCTGACGAACGCCGTATTGTTCACTTAACTCTGGCTGATGACCCCGATGTAACAACTAATAGCATAGGTGAGGGTGAGAGTAGGAAGGTGGTTATTTTACTGAGACAGGGTTAGCCATGTTCCGAGAAGTAAACACTAAGGTTAACTTTATTCAACTAGAAAAAGACATCCTTCTCTTCTGGAAAGAGCAGGGGATTTTTAACAAGAGCATTGAGATGAGAGAAGGGGGGCTACATTATGCCTTTTATGAAGGCCCACCTACAACTAATGGCAGCCCGGGAGTCCATCATGTGCTGTCTCGTCTATATAAGGACGCCGTTTGCCGGTACAAGACGATGAGAGGTTATCATGTGCCACGAAAGGCAGGGTGGGATACCCACGGCTTACCCGTTGAGTTGGAGGTGGAAAGCTCTCTTGCCCTCACCAGTAAGGCTCAAATTGAGGAATATGGAGTGGCTCGATTCAATGACCATTGTCGCCAAAGCGCTTTCAAATATATTAAAGAATGGGAAGCTATGACTGAGCGCCTTGGCTATTGGTTGGATATGGAGCATCCTTATATAACATTAGACAATAGCTATATTGAATCCTGCTGGTGGATAGCGAAACAGCTATGGGACAGGAGCTTAATTTATCAGGGCTATAAAGTAACGCCGCATTGTCCTAGATGTGGCACATCCCTCAGCTCTCACGAGGTAGCTTTGGGTTACCGAGATGACGCTGAAGATCCGTCGGTTTATATAAAGTTTAGGGTGGAACCATCACCAATATCTGAGACTGCCAAGCAAAAGAGACTCTATGAACTCTCACGCGGTAAAGCAACTTATTTACTCGCGTGGACGACCACGCCATGGACTCTGCCGGGCAATACTGCTTTAGCTGTAGCTCTTGATGCTGATTACGCTTTGCTAGAAGTAGGCGACGAGTATCTCATTCTGGCTGATGCCCTGCGCGAGAAGGAGGGGCTAGGCGATTATGAAGTGGTTGAAGTGTTAAAGGGAAGCGACCTAGCGACGATAACTGGGGTAAAATACGAGCCACTTTATAATCCTCACCAGTTTGGTGTAGAGCGGAGACGCAGAGAGTTCATTAATGAAGCTCGGGTATTAGGATCGCCGCAGTTAAAATTACAGAAGCTGGGGGAAGGAGAAAAGTTAACCTATAAAGTAATTGCTGCCGATTTTGTGTCTATGGAAGAGGGAACCGGCATAGTGCATGTCGCCCCTGCTTTTGGCGAGGTCGACTTTAAAGTTGGAATGCATCCTGATTATTGCCTGGATTTTGTCCAGCCTGTAGACTTGCAGGGCAATATTATCGGCACCTATCCCTTTGCTGGCAAGTTTGTTAAAGATGCTGACCCTCTTATTATCGAAGACCTTAAATCGCGTGGTTTGCTCTATCGCAGCGAGAAGGTTATTCATACCTACCCTTTCTGCTGGAGGTGTGAAACACCTCTTCTCTACTATGCTAAGCAAACCTGGTATATCAGGACAACAGCGGTGAAAGAAGAACTTATCTCGGGCAATACCGAAATAAACTGGTACCCTGATTATATTAAGCACGGTCGTTTTGGCAATTGGCTGGAGAACAACGTCGATTGGGCTTTTTCCCGGGAGAGATATTGGGGGACTCCGCTCAATATTTGGCGCTGTTCTTCCTGCGACAATTATGAATGTGTCGGTGGGGTGGATGAATTAAGGACACAGTCAAGTCTCAGTGGCTTGACTACCCCCTTGGATTTACACCGCCCTTATGTAGATGAAATAACCTTTGCCTGTCCTAAATGTGATGGCAGGATGCAGCGCGTTCCCGAGGTAATTGATTGTTGGTTTGACTCCGGAGCTATGCCAGTGGCTCAGTGGCATTATCCCTTCGAGAATGAAGATAAATTCAAACAGAATTTCCCCGCAGATTTTATTTGCGAGGCTGTGGACCAGACCAGGGGCTGGTTTTACAGCTTACATGCCATATCTACTCTGCTTTTCAATCGTCCTTGCTTTAAGAATGTCATCTGCTTAGGGCATGTTGTCGACGCTCAGGGTGAGAAAATGAGCAAATCCAAGGGCAATGTAATTGATCCCTGGGCTGTGATTAATAATTATGGTGCAGATGCTCTAAGGTGGTATATGCTGGTTTCTACTACAGGAGAAGATAACCATCGTTTCTCCACTAAGATGCTTGAAGAGACGATACGTAAATTTTTCCTTACTTTGTGGAATACGTATTCTTTTTTCACCCTTTATGCCAATATCGATTGCTTTGTTCCTCAGCCCTTGACGGCTGACAGCGATCAGCCAAAAGCTTTCACGGAGCTGGATAATTGGATTAGTTCGGAACTTAATCGGCTCGTAAGCGAGGTTTCCAAATTGATGGATAGCTACAATCCTACTTCTGCGACACGTAGGATTGAGGAATTTATAGATAATCTCTCTAACTGGTATGTGAGAAGAAACCGCCGCCGGTTCTGGAAAAGCGAGAACGATGCCGATAAATTGGCTGCATATACTACGCTACATCAATGTCTGGTGACTTTATCCAAATTGTTGGCTCCCTTTGTGCCATTTATTGCTGAAGAACTTTATCAGAATTTGTTTCGCTCTGTTAATCCTGAAGCTAGAGAAAGCGTTCATCTAACTGATTTCCCCGTAGCGGATGAGACTAAAACCAATAACAAGCTAAACAACGATGTCGTGCTAGCTATGAAAATATCCAGCTTGGGCAGGGCGGCACGAGCTAAGGCGGGGATTAAGGTGCGCCAGCCATTGGGTAAAGCCGTGGTCGGGGTAGAGACAGAAGAGGAGAAAAACGCTTTAGAGAACTTAGCTACCGAGGTAATGGAAGAGATAAATGTTAAGCAACTCGTCGTATTGAGTGAAGCAAAAGAACGAGAGGAATCTCGATGCTATCGGGACATGCCAGATTGCAGCGTGGCCAACGACGCTAGATATTGGGTGGCCATAAGTACTGAATTGCCTCCTGAGCTAATTGCCGAGGGAATGAGTAGAGAGCTTGTGCGTCATCTTCAAAATATGCGTCGCAATGCTAAGTTTGATATCACAGACCACATCATTACCTATTATCAGACAAAAGAACTAGTCATCAAGCGAGTAATAAACACTTTTGCCGACTATATTAAACAGGAGACCTTATCTCATGAGCTTATCGATGGTTTGCCACCTGATGGGGCTTATAGTGAGAAACACCGCATCTCGAATAGCGAGGTCTCTTTGGCAATCAAAAAGACAAATCCTAATTTCTAAGCGCTAAACAAATCCCAAAATTCAGATTTCCAAATCCAAAACAAGGAGGTCTTGGTTACTGAGCTTGGGATTTGAGTGAAGGAAGCTTGTCCTAGGAAGTCGGGCGCTCTACCAGTCGGGCTGAGGTTGTTTTAATATCTTCGCCTCTAACAAAGACTATTTCTACCTCTTCGCCGATTCCGCTGGCTCGAATAGCTCGGACGAGGTCGGCAACATTGCTTATTTCCTGGCCCCCGAAGCGGATGATGATGTCAGCTTCTCTTAACCCCGCAGTATCTGCAGGGCTATCAGCAACTACTTCTACAATAAGCGCTCCCTTGTCCACAGAAAGGTTCATTGCCGCAGCTAGCGAAGGATCCACGGTATATAATCCCACTCCCAGCCAGGGATAGGTAACGTGGCCATCACGAATTAAATCCAGGATGATAGGCTTGGCCTCATCGCTGCTTATGGCAAAGCCCATACCTTCCACCTCGGACGCAACTATCTTAACGCTGGTAATACCTATTACCTCACCAGACATATTCACCAGTGGGCCACCGCTGTTGCCGGGGTTGATAGCCGCCGTGGTTTGAATTAAACCGTAAAGGGTATTTCCTTCAACGTTCACGGATACATTTAAGCGGCTGACTATGCCCTGGGTTGCTCCACCTCCTCCTCCCAGAGCATTGCCAATAGCTAGCACCCACTCGCCAACAGATAATAAGCTTGAGTCGCCCCAACAGGCATAAGGCAAATCTGTGGCATCTATCTTTATCACGGCAAGGTCAGACAAGGGGTCAGTGCCTACTATATTCGCGGGGAAAGTTCTACCATCGGCCAACTCCACGTAGATACTCTGGGCATTTTCAACTACATGGTTGTTGGTGACAATATATCCTTTATCATCGGTAAGTATCCCGGACCCAGCAACATATTCCGTACTCTGACCGAAGAGAGAAGAGACGACCGTCTCTGTAGTCACGGAAACTACCGAGGGCATTACCTCGGCAATTACCGGGCGGAAATCAGGCAAAAGAGTAGCTGGCTCACGCTCTAATGGGAATGTCCAATCGGGATCGATGTGCTGGGTTGAGTTATCAGACTGAGGTGGGCTGGATATTGGGGAAAGAGATAGAGCCCAAATACCGACACTTAACGCTACCGCTACTAGTATTACTACAGCCAGAATGTATTTTTTAGACATTTTTTACTACGCTTATTATAGCATTGCTACCTCTTCTACAAAAATCTGTGCTCGAATTCAAGACAGAGTGTGCCAAATCATTTGAACGAAACAGACTTGACAATTTAGGATCTTAGTTTTTATAATAAAAGAAACTCAGGTTTGCTTCGCCTCTTAGGATCGACCTACAAGATTTGGCTTTTTCTATACTCTTGTAATAAGCAGTGAGTAAGTATATTTTCGTTACTGGTGGCGTAGTTAGTTCTGTAGGCAAGGGGATTTCGGTAGCCTCTATCGGCAAAATATTGAAAAGCCGTGGCATATCTGTCTCTGTGCAGAAGCTTGATCCTTACTTGAATGTTGACCCGGGGACGATGTCTCCTTACCAACACGGTGAAGTGTTTGTTACTAAAGACGGTGCCGAGACTGATCTGGATTTAGGACATTATGAGAGATTTATTGGAGTGGAGTTGACCCAAGCTTCTAACGTCACTTCCGGTCAGGTCTATTCTGCGGTCATTGCCCAGGAGAGGCAAGGAGATTTTCTGGGAGGCACAATTCAGGTGGTTCCTCACGTAACCAGTGAGATAAAGAGCAGGATAAGGAAAGTAGCCGAAATATCTCAGGCTGAGCTAGTTATTGTTGAAGTTGGCGGCACTGTGGGGGATATTGAGGGGCAACCCTTCCTCGAAGCTATAAGGCAGATGAGAAAGGATGAAGGCAGGGATAATGTGCTATACATTCACGTCACCTTTTTACCACACATCGCTGCCACCGATGAACTAAAGACTAAGCCTACTCAACACAGTGTCAACGAGCTAAGGAGAATCGGTATTCAGCCCGATGTTATATTGTGTCGCAGCGATAAGGAGATATCTGAAGGGATAAAGGACAAAATATCGCTATTTTGCGATGTAGATAAAGAGGCGGTTATCTCTCTGGTTACCAGCGAAACCATTTACGAGGTACCCCTACTGCTTGAGGATGCCGGGTTAGGGGAATTCATAGTTAGCCGATTGGGATTAAGGGCTGGGAAGAGCAATCTGGAAGAATGGCGAGACATGGTAGCCAGGCTGAAAGCTCCTAAAGAACCTGTAATTATTGGATTAGTAGGCAAATATGTGGAGCTCCGAGATGCGTATTACTCCGTGCGCGAAGCATTGTGTCATGCGGCACTGGCTCACAATCGTGAGGTGAAGATAGAATGGTTGGATTCCGAGCATTTGGATGGCATGGCCGATGATAAGCTTGGGCAAGTTCAGGGTATAATTGTTCCTGGTGGCTTTGGTTATCGAGGAATTGAAGGTATGATAAAGGCTGCCAAATTTGCCCGAGAAAGGGCAATCCCTTACTTGGGCTTATGCTTGGGGATGCAAATTATGGTCATCGAATTTGGTCGTCATGTTTTCCGTACTGAAAAAGTAAATTCCACTGAGTTTGATGCCAGTAGTGATTATCCTGTCATCGACCTCCTCCCGGAACAGCACGGCGTGGAGCAAAAGGGAGGGACTATGCGGCTCGGGACTTATCCTTGTCATCTGGTAGCGGGAACAATAGCAGCTCGTGCCTATGGCACCGAAGTAGTCTATGAAAGGCATCGCCACCGTTATGAATTTAACAATCAGTTCCGCCAGCCATTAGAGGAAGTTGGTCTTGTAGCGTCTGGGTTATCCCCGGATGGAAGACTAGTGGAAATTACTGAATTACGAGATCATCCCTGGATGCTTGCCTGCCAATTTCATCCTGAGTTCAAATCTCGCCCCGATTCTCCTCATCCTCTATTCGTGGGGTTCATTGGGGCAGCCAAGGAGACACTTGTTGAAGGTGCTCAGACAAGCCTGCCTTTAAATTAAGAAGATGAAGATATTTTTAGATACTGCCAATATAGAGCATATTCGCCATGGGGTGAGACTAGGGGTGATTACAGGGGTAACCACCAATCCCAGCATTGTATCGAGAGAAGGCAAGGTTGATTATCGAAAATTGGTCCAGGAAATCTGCTCCATTGTCCCTGGTCCAGTATCTACTGAGGTATTAAGCCAGGATGTCCAAACAATGGTGGCTGAGGCCAGAGAAATAGCCAAATGGGCGCAGAATATCGTGGTTAAGATACCAGCTAGCCTTGAAGGAGTGGAAGCAACCTCGGTGCTGGCCAGTGAAAACATAAAGGTGAATTTTACCTTGTGCTTCACCTTGAACCAGGCTTTGCTGGCGGCAGAAGCCGGGGCCACTTTTATAAGCCCTTTTGTGGGCAGATTGGATGACATTGGTGAGGATGGTATGAAAGTGGTGGCTGACATTGTGGAGTACTTGGATTATTATCAACTACCAACTCAGGTTATCGCTGCTAGTATCAGGCATCCTCAACATTGTTTAATAGCAGCTAAGGTTGGTGCTCATATTGCCACAGTGCCCTACGAGGTGTTACTACAAATGATACGACACCCTTTAACAGATATCGGCATTGAGCATTTTAAGGATGACTGGAAGAAGGTGATGGTGAGGGAGGAATTACTGTAAAAGCCCCCACAAAACCATAGATATAAAAAGGAAAGGTATTTAGAAAGAGGTTACTATGATAACTATGACGCAACTAGAAAGCAAAAATCGGGATGAACTAGAGGCGATGGCTAAGGAGTGTGGCATCATCGGCTACTCTGCTTTGAAAAAGTCCGAGCTTGTCCACCGCATCCTGGAGGCGGAAGCCCAGCAGCAGGGAAATATGTTTATAACAGGCGTCCTGGAAACCATCAGCGAAGGCTATGGCTTCCTACGACAGGATACTTTCCGGCGTGGTGCTAATGATGTCTATGTATCAAATTCCCAGATCCGCCGTTTCAACTTAAGAGACGGCGATGCTATTTGTGGCCAGGCTAGACCTCCTAAAGAAAGCGAGAAATACTATAGCTTACTTCGAGTAGAGAGTATTAATGGAGTCGACTCTGAACTAGCAAGGGCGCGCCGCAATTTTGGTTCGTTAACGCCCACCTTCGCAAATAAGCTCATCAATCTGGAAACAACGTCAGATGAGTTATCCACCCGCCTAATCAATCTAGTGACACCTATAGGCCGGGGGCAAAGAGGGCTTATTGTATCACCACCTAAGGCAGGAAAGACTGTGCTTCTTCAAAAAATCGCCAACGCCATAACTACTAACTACAATGATATTCACCTCATGGTTTGCCTTATTGGAGAGAGACCCGAAGAGGTCACTGATATGAAGAGGTCAGTTAAGGCCGAGGTTATTGCTGCCACCTTCGATGAACCGGTAGAAAGCCAGACTCGGGTAGCGGAATTAGCATTAGAGAGAGCCAAAAGGCTAGTAGAAATGGACAAAGACGTGGTCATACTCCTTGACGGCATTACCAGACTTACAAGAGCTTACAACTTAGCCCTGCCCCCTAGCGGGCGTACTTTATCTGGTGGTATTGATTCAACAGCCTTGCATCCTCCCAAGCGCTTCTTCGGTACTGCTCGCAACATTGAGGAGGGTGGGAGTCTAACCATCATTGCTACTTGCCTCGTGGATACCGGCAGCCGCATGGATGAGCTCATATATGAAGAGTTTAAGGGAACAGGTAACATGGAACTCCACTTAGATAGAAAATTATCTGAGCGAAGGATCTTCCCGGCTATAGATATTACGCCTAGCAGCACAAGGAGAGAAGAGCTTTTGCTGGATGAAAATACCTTGAAACAAGTATGGCTGCTCAGGCGCGTGGTTGGTATGATAGATAGCGATTCACCTAATCACGGCGAGGCTACACAAAGAATCCTGGAACGGCTGGCTAAGACAAAGAATAACGCTGAATTCTTAGCCACTCTATCTAAGGATATGTAGGGGATATTATTGCCCTGGCTGCCACTCCGAACGAAGTGAAGAGGCGAAGCAATCCCAGCTGGCTAGACAAGTTCAAACTGGGGGTCAAAAAAACCCTTGGTATGAATATTTTCCTCTGTGACAGTTGTAAATGGAACTGGAGAACTGCTTGTCATCGCCCTGAGCGCCCCAATGCCACCTGGTGCCCTGATTACACGAAGAAGGGGAAATAATTAAATTCCCGGTTGATGCAGGGAGTTGAATCTCATCCTACTGAAATAATCCTCTTGCAAACTTCCGCCCATCTAGATTGCCTTAATAGTAAAAGGCATCCTCGGTTCTAGTTTGTCTACGAAGGAGCAGGTACTTGATGCGCAAGCAAACAGCCTGCCAATGCGTCAGAAAGCAGTAAAGTATCAGCTCTTTGACATGCTACCTTTTATTTAAGCTGGTCTCTTGAATAGTTGAGAACTCTGCGGGCTGTGACAAGCATATTAATCTGCCCCGTTCCTTCAAAGATATCATTTATCTTGCCATCTCGCATCCACTTTTCCAGTAGGTGCTTTCGAGAATAGCCCAGCGGCCCCATAATCTCAACTGCTTTCTGAGTGATTTTGGTAACGACAAGGCCAGCTTTTGTCTTAGCCATTGATGACTCCAGGCTATTGGGTTGAGCCTGGCTCATCATCCATAGAGCTCGTAAGGTAAGTAGCTTGGCCGCTTTATAATTCGCTTCCATTTCCATTATATCCCGTTCCAGGGCTGTGAGCTTCTGTCTGGGTGCACCATAGCGTATCTTTATGCCTTCATTCTCCAGTGTTTCTTTAACAAAATCCAGGGCAGCACGTCCGACACCGATGGCCTGGGCAGCTATAATAGGTCGTGTGGCATCAAAAGTTGCCATTGCACCTCTGAAACCCCTGGTTCCTGTTTTCTTGACCTCCGGGCTGCCGAGTATGTTGTCAAAGGGAATACGGCAATTATCGAAAACGATAGTAGCCGTGTCACTGGCTCTGATCCCAAGCTTTTTCTCTAGTTTTTCCACTCTCATCCCCGGGGTCCCGGCTGGCACCACAAAAGACTTCATGCCGGCTCGTCCTGCTGATTTATCCACCGTCGCCCAGACTACCACAAAGCCATCGGAATCCTCCAGGGCGCGTTTCCCCATGGTGACAAAAATCTTCTCACCGTTGAGCACCCATTCGTCACCATCACGCACAGCGGTGGCACTGATAGCAGCGGTATCCGAGCCAGCATGTGGCTCGGTCATCGCCATAGCACCCCATTTCGGCCCCCCTTCATTGAAGCCACCCAGAAAACGCCCCACTTGCTCTTTTGTACCCGAAGAAAAAACGGCGGCACCCCCGAGTGCCGGGCCGGGAATACATAAGTAAAGACCTGCATCTCCCCAGCATAACTCTTCGATTCTAAGAGCTGCTGCTGGATCCAGGCCCATGCTGAATATACCTTCGCCTCTTCTCTCCCACATCTTGTCAATGAGTTCCTGTGGGCTTTCATGCTCATGTTCATCGTAATAACGACTGACGGGCCGAAATAGCTCTTTTGCAGACTTGTGAGCTGCCTTTATCCCTTCTTGCTGTTCTGGCGTCAGTTCAAAATCTATCATTGCGCAACACCTCCTTTTATACTATAGCCATGCCGTCAAAAGTGACAAATCCTCGACCGTTCCTCAACCAAAGCTCCACCGGATGCTCGCGAACATAACCATGTCCGCCCAGAATCTGTACAGCACGGTCAGTTACCATCATAGCCATATCGTCAGCATACGCCTTTACCAGAGACGCTTCTTTAGTCGCCTCTTCCTTTCGGTCTAATTTCCAGGCAGCCTCCCAGGTCATCAGCCTGGTTGCATCGATTTCAATTGCCATCTCCGCCAGCATGAAAGCGATTGTTTGACGGGAGGCGATTGGTTCCCCGAAGGCAACACGTTCCTTGGCATAGTCCCTCGAGTATTCGAAGGCAGCTTTAGCTACTCCTACGGCCATTGCCGACAGCGCCACCCGTGAGCAATTTATGATACGGTTAAAATCACATCCCTTCGGACCACCCAACCGGTTCTCCTTAGGAACACAGCAGTTTTTCAGGCTAAGCTCGTATGTGGCTAGAGCCTTTATGCCCATATTCTTCTCCCGCTCGCCAATCTCAAGCCCCTTTGTACCTTTTTCAATAATAAAACCCTGACTGCTGCCATTTTCCGCTGCATAGACGAGCAAAAAGTCGGCCTCAGCAGCCAGGGGCACATAACACTTCTCGCCATTAAGAACATACTCATTGCCGTCAGGTCGGGCAATGGTTAACAGAGAGTAAGGGTCAAAATCAAAGTGTGGCTCAATGAGGGCAGCAGTAGCTGCCTTATACTTCTCATCACAGACAAGCGGCAGATATTTCTTTCTCTGCGTCTCAGTGCCCATCTCCAAGACCGGATAAGAAAATATAGCCGGACAGAGGATATGTATCGTCATGGAAAGGTCTCCCCAGGCCAGTTCCTCAGCTATCAGCGAACCTGTGATAGCTGAATGCTCCCCACCAAATCCGCCATAGTCCTCAGGTATATTGCTGGAAATAAGCCCCATTTTCCAGGCAGTATCTATAACACTGTCAGGAATCTCACCGCTCTCGTCGCATTCCCGGTAGATTTTACGCATTTCATCACTGGCAAACTGTTTTACCATACTCACAATCATTTGCTGTTCTTCTGTTGGGCTGAACGAAATCATATCACGCTCCTTTCAATAGACATGTGCTGCCTGCAACGTAATCTCAACTCAAACCTCTGTAGTTTACTAGCAGCATAATTTTTGGTCAAGCTTACCAGGAACATTGTATTATAAATGGCGTGGGAAAGAATTTCAATAAAATTGTGTAGGTAAGAACCGCGGAACAGAAATTAAGGAGAAATCTTAGTACCATAGCTAAGATTTGTTCCTCATTCGGAGTGAAGCAAAGAATCCTCTGAGGTTCTTTATTACCCAAATTCATTTGGACTTCTCAGAATGACGTTACTAAATGCTCTCTTCCAGCCTGATTGACATTAAAGCTGACACCTTCTAAAATCAGGAAGGTGATTGACAAGTGACTGGTGACGAACTGAGGCAAGCCTTTCTGAGCTTTTTTAAGAATAGGGGGCATAAGATTATCCCCAGCTCCTCCTTGGTGCCTCATAAGGACCCTACTTTACTGTTGACCAGCGCTGGCATGGTGCAAGTTAAGCCATATTTCCTGGGATTGGAGGCCCCACCTGGCCGGCGATTAGCTTCCTGCCAGAAGTGCTTTCGCACCACTGATATAGATTCGGTAGGTGATAGCAAACATCTTACCTTCTTCGAGATGCTGGGTAATTTCAGTGTCGGTGATTATTTCAAAAAAGAAGCTATTTCCTGGGCCTGGGAGTTTATTGCTGGGTATTTGAAGCTGCCCAAGGAACGGCTCTGGATAACCATCTATGTTGATGATGACGAAGCCTTTGCCTATTGGCGTGATATTGGCATCCCCACTGGGAAGATATTGCGATTCGGTGAAGAGGACAACTTCTGGGGGCCGGTTGGCGATTCTGGTCCCTGTGGACCATGCAGCGAGATTCATTATGACCTTGGTGAAGAGTTTGGCTGTGGTAAAGCTGAATGTAAGCCCAATTGCGACTGCGGTCGCTTCTCCGAGATATGGAACCTGGTATTCACCCAATACAATCAGGACCAAAGTGGACAACGCACTCCTTTACCCAAACCGAACATCGATACAGGGATGGGACTAGAGAGGACTTTAGCCGCCATCCAGGGCAAGTCCTCCCCTTATGAAACGGATTTGTTTTCCCCCTTGGTGGACCGTATTTGCCAGTTGTCCGGGAAAAACTATGGTCGGGACGAGAATACCGACCGAGCCATTAGAATTGTGGCTGAGCACTCACGCGGTATTGCCTTTCTTATCGCCGATGGCGTGATGCCTTCCAACGAAGGGAGAGGATATGTCCTGCGGCGAATACTCAGGCGAGCTGCGCTTTTTGGCAGGAAACTGGGATTGAATGAGCCTTTCCTTAATGAAATGGCTGAAGTTGTCGTTAGCACAATGAATCACATATATCCTGAGCTTATGGCTAATCAGAGCCTGATTACCGAAGTAAT
>DATKVL010000501.1:0-1944 GCA_035530115.1 Dehalococcoidia bacterium
CAAAATGATCGACAATAAAACATTCGACACCGTAAGCCAGATAGCGCATATCTTCTTTGCTATGTCTATAGTATTGACATTTGACCGCTTTGGGCTTGGCTTGCTTGGACTGATCGTGGTTTTTATATTTGCTGCGCTTAAAGAATTCTGGTATGATTATCATTTTGAGAGCATGGCAGTGAGAGGGTCAAGTCTACGTGACTTTGCGTTCTACTGCCTTGGCATGGGTTTGGCAATTCTGGTTTTACTCTTCTAGAATATGCAGAGTAGAAGACACTCATTGCTGGAATCTATTATCAAGGCTGTAGTAGGAGCGTTGATGGGCTTGTTGACCCAACTGGTTGTGTTCCCCCGGTATGGGATACAAGTCCAGTTTTATCAGAACATCCAGTTAGTCTTGATCTTTACATTCGTGTCTGTCGTTTACAGTTATGTGGTGCGTCGCGTGTTTAATTGGTTACACTATCGAGACATTTTATAAGGAGCAGTAAATGAGTGATATTAAATTAGAAACTGTGTATCTAAAAAAGGACAAAGCTCCGCCTGCGGACTATCACTGCCACTGCAAATACTGCATGAAGTCACTGGGCGAGTTGATCCGCAAGGATGGGATTTACTACAACAAGAACGAACGGAAGAAGTACTATTCAAAAGAGGAACTGTCAAATGCAAAAGTTGGCGAGAAAGGTGGACACGTTGCCAAAACGCCCCTTCATATTGCACGTTGGGCTGTGCAGTCTTATAGTGAACCGGGGGACTGGGTGCTGGACCCTACGATGGGGGCCGGCACGACTGCCGTCGAGGCGCTTAATCACGGGCGTAATGCCGCGGGCATGGAGATTGAATTCATCGATGTTATCCAGGCGAACATCGCAGCCAATAATAATAGGCATTGTAAATTCAAAATCTGGCATGGTGACGCACGGGCGATTGGTTCAGTACTTGAAAAGGCCCGGTTGAAGTTCCAACTGATCGTTAATAACCCGCCGTATTTTGCTGATCAGTCTCAAAAGGGCAAGGGTGTACACGAGGGCTTCGACTACCAGAAGGATTTGCCCAACCTGGCTTTCCTTAAAGAAGGCCCTGAGTACTTTGCCACAATGGGCAAGATTTATGCCGACAGCGTAGCGCATCTTAATGTGGGCGGGCACCTTGTCATTGGGATCAAGGACGGCATGAAGAACAAAAAACCTGACCAGCTCCATGAAAAGGTTGCTGATTGCATTACCAAGTACGTGCCAGGCATGAAGTTTGTTGGCACTGCGTTCTTGAAGCACTACCCGACCACGCTATTTCTGAACACATACTTCAAACAGTTCGGAATCCATCCCCCATACTATCAAACAATCATGATCTGGAAGAAGGTGAAATAATGTACCACACATTCGAAGATACAATAGTTGATATACGAGCTTTGTTGGCAATTGCCAAAGTAGTTGACAATGCACGGTGGCAATCGATAACAGCACCCCAGCCATCCCGTGAAATTCTGAACTATTCAATAAGAATGTTTCTGCATGGTGAAGATATAGAGATCTACCAGAAACTGATCCAGCCCAACCTTCCATGGGCTGACGACGCATTCCTAGAGCGTGTGTGTCGGGAGCCACTTAACCCCGGCGTGCAGTGGGCCAAGTGGCCGTATGCAAGGTCCGCAGCTACACACCAGCACGCGGGCGTGTTTGACCACACTTATGCCGAGCGGTATTGGCCCAAGTACGCTGGTGAAACAGAAGGCGGCGAGCTGGACTATCCACCCGAATACGTTCCGTGGAAGCGGGGCATCCGTTTCATGTATGGGGACCTGGATGAGCTCGTGACAATCTTGGCTGAGGAGCCTACAACACGACAGGCATACCTACCCATATTCTTTCCCGAAGACATTGGCGCTGCGCTGGAAGGAAAGCGGGTGCCGTGTACTCTTGGATACCACTTCATCATGCG
>DATKVL010000502.1:0-1038 GCA_035530115.1 Dehalococcoidia bacterium
AATTATAGCACAGATGTTCTAAGGAGGCAAAAGAGTTTTGTCACCTCAAAAGGCAACCTTCAGAAGCGATGCTATTATCCAGCCGAGAGCACCGCATATCGGGAAGGTTAAAATCCAGGCCAACACGATACTTCTGGTTACCCCCCACCTTACTGCGGAAAGGCGCTTCGTGGCACCCACCCCCATTGTAGCTGCGGTGGCACAATGAGTGGTGCTTACGGGAATACCCAGGCGCGAAGCTATCTCAATAACAGTAGCCGCTGAGGCCTGGGTAGCAAAACCATGGATAGGTTGTAGGGCAGTGATCTTCATCCCCACAGTTCTAATAACTCGCCAGCCGCCAATAGCGATGCCCGAGCTAATAGCTAAAGCGGATACGATTATTACCCACCAGGGGATATCGCCCCATATCCCAACCTGTCCAGTATGAATCATCAGCGCCGTAGTGATAACAGCTATGGGCATCTGACCATCATTCTTGCCGTGGCTATAAGCCAAGAAGCCGGTAGTAAGCCACTGCAGACGGCTGAAGACAATCCTCATCCTGGCTGGAGCGCTTCGGCTAAATACCCAGAGCAGGACAACCATAAGGACAAAGCCACCGATGAAACCCAGAGTAGGAGCAATAACCACTGATGCCCCAATCCGTCCCAGGACACCCCATATTACTGCCTCCCAGCCCACCACCACTACCCCCGCCGCCGCCAGCCCGGTGACAAAGCTATGGCTGATACTTACCGGCAGACCCAAACGAGTAGCTATAGTTCCCCAGACGATAACCGCGGCTAAAGCAGCAATCAGTATCAAATAAGCATCAACCGCTGGTAAAGATAACATTGTTTCAGGGCCTAAAATTCTCGTGCCAATGGTTTCGGCAACCTCCAGCGCGGTAGCAGCACCAGCGAAGTTACAAAAGGCAGCCAGTATTATGGCGTTTCGAGGTGAAATAGCCCGGGAGCCAATCGAAGCAGCAACACTATTGGCAGCATCATTAAAACCATTAACTACACCAAAGCCGATGGCTGCCGCAATTACCAG
>DATKVL010000503.1:0-1011 GCA_035530115.1 Dehalococcoidia bacterium
TGCAATGATGCCGGTCAGTTTCAAGTAATTTCTCACAGAAATATCCGCCGTTTGGTTGCGAAGAACATTCCTTGCACACCATGCAACTGCTTATTTCACAACTACCCGAACTGCTAATCCTGAATCTTGATTCGCTCATCTTTCCTCCTCCGGTAGGTATGTCCATGACTCAAGGGTAACTGTTTCTATCGATAGGTCATACAGAAAATACCATTTCCCTTCATCGGTATCATGCCTGCCTTGACAATATACGATCCGGGTGCGCTGGGTGTACCGGCTGGAAGCTTTCAGCTTGCACAGCACTGTTTTACTATCACATTCCGGATATTCGTCAAGGTCATTATTTTCCGGTATTTCGTTCGGGCCGTGCTCTCTGATTCGGTCATATAGGAAGAGCGGGCAGTCTTTGTGGATAGAGCCGAAAAAATCCCGAAAATTTATAGCCACATTCAACAAAACGCATTCGTCCCATTCGCTATTAAAGCAGGGGCAGCTTGAGCAAATATTGAATTTTATTAACCCTTCCGGATACTTATCGCTTTTCGCGACCGGTACGCAACGGATGTTATCCTTCATTGTTCACCTCGTTAAAATTCGCATAAGTGCATCCGGAAATAGTGCAACTTCCGCAGATGGTTTCCGAAAGCATCACGTCGTCCTTGCCGCATATATTATCGTTAGTTATAGCAAACCCCATCTGGAAACACGACCTGCAGTGCAACCTGGTTATGGGGCGCACTTGACCGCGCGGATAATAACAAATAATATTTCCTAACTCTTTTCTATCGATTATCATGATTTACCTCCACCGAGCCATCATGACCGCGATTTGCTTCCGCGCATTCGGTACTCAATGGGCATGTCTTGCAGAATAACTCCGTGCTTGTCATGGCCCGGAAGTCATCGCCTTTTTCGATAAACAAGCATATTTTCCGCTCAACATTAACAGTTATATCTCTAAGGCCGGAGCCGTGGAGAATATGGAATTTAATATTTTTTGTTTTCTTGTTC
>DATKVL010000504.1:0-1842 GCA_035530115.1 Dehalococcoidia bacterium
TACATACGTTTAAAGATTTCCGCGTGCTGCGCTACCGTGAAGGAATTATTGAAGGCAAGAAAGCTATTGCCAGCATCGTAGCACAGAAGGCAGCAAGGATGTAGTCAAATCTTAGTCGCGAGTAGATTGCACAATTCCGAGCATTGTGCAATCCCCTTTCGAGGGTTAGTTCCTCTCTCACCCTTTAAGGAGAGGGGGAAAGAGAGGATTAGAAAGGCTTCGTCCTTCTTACTTTCCTCCTTCTTCTTTGGTTACGGGCTTTTTTTGCTCCTTCTTGGGTTTTTTCACATTCCTTCTGCCTTTAGTTCCCATTGCCTGTTCTCCTCATTGTATTTCGGAATCGATTATTCTTGCTCTCCGTACTCTCTTATTATGGACAAAAAGGCAAGTTGCCTAAAAAGATGGGTACTATACTTGACATGCCATTTAGGTAAATCAGTCTAGATAGCCCTTGAGCTTTCGACTGTGGGAGGGATGACGTAACTTGCGCAGGGCCTTGCCTTCAATCTGTCGTATTCTTTCGCGAGTTACATTGAATTCTCTACCCACCTCTTCAAGGGTTCGAGCACGTCCGTCTCTAAGGCCAAACCTAAGCTGGAGCACCTTTTTTTCTCGTTCGGTAAGTTCATCGAGCACTTTATCTATTTGTTCTTTGAGTAGCTGGTGTGAAGTGGCTTCAGTTGGTGCTAAACTGCCGCGATCTGCAACAAAGTCACCTAGACGGCTATCAGCATCTTCGCCAATGGGCATGTCTAGCGACATCGGCTGACGGAAAAACAAAGCCATGCCCACTTCCACCTTTTCTGGGGATATATTTAGGAGGCTGCCAATTTCCTCGTAACTTGGTTCGCGTCCAAGTTCTTGAATTAACTGTCGTGTTGTGCGTGATAGCTTGTTCATTGTATCTACCATGTGTACCGGAATGCGAATGGTACGGGATTGGTCAGCTCTAGATCGAGTGATACCTTGCCTGATCCACCAGGTGGCGTAGGTACTGAACTTGTAGCCTCTTCTATACTGAAACTTATCTATAGCTCGGATGAGGCCGATATTCCCTTCCTGGATAAAGTCAAGGAAGGACATGCCATACGCGATATACTTCTTAGCTATGCTAACCACCAGGCGCAGGTTTGCTTCAGTGAGGTGCCTTTCTGCTGCTTTTGCTTCGGTCCTCACCTTTTTAAAGTAAGCTTTGAATTCACTGCCATGGGAATCGAGTTGAGACAGGAACCTGTTGTTAGTCAGGAGGGCCTTTAGTTTTTGCCATGAAGGTTTATCTCTAGCCAGGAGCTCTAGCAATTGCGGGGGCAAAAGTTGACTGTTTATGGAAAGATTTACTATGGCTTCTTCGGCCGCAGTGGTTCCTTTGTCTATTCCCTCAGCGATTGCCGCTATTAACACTGGGTCTATAACAACGTCGATGGCGGAGCGAAATTCAGGATTCTTGATCGTCTCTACCACATTGCTGGAGGGATCGATACCAATACGCTCTTCAATAATCCGAACAACGGGATATCCCTTGGATAATTGAGAAATTACGTGAATAACTATGTCAACGGGTAAAGGGAATTTCTGGTATTTCCTGAACTGGTTATCCTTGAGCCTTTCTACGTATCTACCCAGCTCTATCTTCCGGGATAGTACCTTCTCTTCGTGAGCTGTAAGCAGCGGCACCCTGCCGAGTTCATGAAGATACATACTAGTTGAGTCGTCAATTACCTCGTATTCCCCTAGTGCTGCCGGAGGCTTGCTCTCTTCAGCTTCATCGGGAAGGAATTCTTCGATTTCTTCTTTCTCTTCAACTTCCTCGACTATGGCGCTGACATCTTCAACTCCGGCTTC
>DATKVL010000505.1:0-2288 GCA_035530115.1 Dehalococcoidia bacterium
TGGCTCGCTTACTTTGCCAACATCCCCAAGTAGAGCTCGTAACTGTTACCGGGAGAAGCGCAGCCGGGCAAAAATTAGGCGATGTTTTTCCAAACTTCGCGGGAACTAACTATATAATAAAAGCCGAGCTTGATAGCGAAATCGATATCGCCTTCTCAGCAATGCCTCATAAAAGCAATGTAGATGTAGTACCATCTTTGCTAAAACAAGGAATCAGGGTTGTCGATGCCAGTGCTGATTTCAGGTTAAAGGACGCTGGCGAATATTCCAAATGGTATGGATTTACTCATCCATCGCCCGACTTACTGAGAGAGGCGGTTTTTGGCTTACCCGAGCTGCATCAAAGTGAAATTGCCTCAGCCTCACTGGTAGCAAATCCGGGTTGCTATAGCACGGGTGCTCTCTTGGCCCTGGCACCCGTAGTCAAAGAAGGGCTTATTTATCCCGATATAGTGGTGGATAGCAAATCAGGCGTCTCGGGCGCTGGCAGAACCCTGAGCTTGACCACTCATTATTCCGAGGCCAATGAAGACATCTGTGCTTACTCTCTTGAGGGACATCGCCATTTGCCCGAGATAGAACAGGAATTGAAAGCACTTAATCCGCCATTTTCTCCTTCGATAACCTTCGTGCCTCACTTGGTGCCAATGACCAGAGGCATACTGAGCACCTGCTATGCGAGATTAAGAGACGACAAATTGCTCAAAGACGCCAAGGCTGAAAAAAAGCTAAGCCGTATATACCGGGAATTCTACAAGCATGCCCCCTTCGTTCAAATAACAATCAAGCCTCCCCATACCAAGCATGTCTGGGGAACTAACTTTTGCCTTGTTTATCCCACTGTCGATTTGAAGACAGGCCGGCTTATAGTTATTAGCTGTCTGGACAACCTTGTTAAGGGAGGGGCGGGACAAGCAGTGCAAAATATGAATCTGATGTTTAACCTGTCTGAGACCACAGGGCTGGAAGCCTTAGCCATTTATCCTTGAAATGCGCAGGATTGTTCCTCTGCCGGAACCACTTCTATTATGAGCCCTACTTCAGCTGCTGCTTTTCCGCTGATTCCTTGCCGCTAAGCAGGATATCCAGCGCCTTTTCTAGTACATCTTAGCTATTGGAAATATTACTAAAGGACTATTTACAGTAGCTAACAGAGATGGTATAGTGAAACCATATTAGATTTATTTAAATAAATTCACGGAAGTTATAAAACAGCGATGGTAACTAAATCAATTGTACTAGAAAGGCAGGATAAGAAAAGCCAAGCCCTACCAGCAAGGAAGCTATGAACAAACTCAAGGAATACTGGTTCCTGCTTTGCAAACTAGTACCCAAGGAACACCAATGATACAGGAAACAAAACAACCACTGATTAAAATCCTCATCTGCGACGATGACCCGGCAGACCGCAAGATGGTTCGGACTTATCTGCAGCAGATAACTGGCAGGGAAATCGTGTTGCTAGAAGCGGGGCATACAGAGGAAATCCGAAACGCTCTGAATAAAGGTAGAATTGACCTGGTCTTGATGGATAATCAAATGCCAGGGAAATCGGGGATGGAGTGGCTTGCAGAAATCGCAAAAAAGCAACTTGCTCCCGTAGTCATGTTGACCGGGTCTGGAACTGAAGAAATCGCGGCGCAAGCCTTTCAGGAGGGAGCAGCTGGTTACTTGCCAAAGAGCAGTCTATCCCAGGAAAAGCTAGGGGACATCATTGATGCTGCGCTGGATAAATGGACGCGGCTCCAGCAAGCTATGGCCGACAAGAAAAAGCTGGAAAGACTGGCAACTTTTGATTCGCTGACCGGATTGTACAATCGACGAGCAATTTTAGGCAGGTTGCGTGAGTTAATCAATCGTGCCAATCGCTACAAAGAGGATTTCAGCCTGATCATGCTGGACATCGACCATTTTAAGATGGTCAATGACCGCTACGGGCACCTCACTGGAGATGAGGTTTTAGAGAAAGTTGCCGTTTTAACTAGTCGGAATATCCGGGATACAGATATAGTGGGACGATATGGAGGGGAGGAGTTTATCCTTATTTTGCCCCAAACCAATTTGTCTTCAGCCTGGGTTGTAGCTGAGCGAATTCGGACTATAATCGAGAAGGCTGAGATGAAAGACTCTGTTGGGAATGTATTTGCTATAACCGTGAGTCAGGGGCTATGTGGGTGGGAACGGGGTGAAGATGCCTACTCTCTTATTTCTCGCGCTGACGAGGCTCTCTACAAGGCTAAACAAAAGGGGCGAAACCGAGTGCAAATTTTGCTTGGCCCAAGCCTAAG
>DATKVL010000506.1:0-6431 GCA_035530115.1 Dehalococcoidia bacterium
CATTTGGGAAACTTGCTACACCCATAAAATACTTTCTTCTTCTTACTGATTCTTTTCACGAGCTCACCACCACACTGGGGGCAAGAAACCCCGGTTTTAACTGCGTAGGACATGGTTGTTTTACAGTCAGGATAGCCGCTACAGGCGAGAAATTTACCGAAACGCCCGACCTTTATGACCATGGGGCGACCGCAATTGGGACATGTCTCCTCGCTCACCTGGGTCATGTTGACCTTTTCTAAATTTATCCAAGCTTTATTCAACATATCTTGGAAGGGGGGATAAAATTCCTGCAAAGCAGCTATCCATTCATATCTACCCTTAGCTATTTCGTCTAGTTGTTCTTCCATCTGAGCTGTGAAACCAGGGTCAACGATTTTAAGGAAATGCTCAGTCAAGATTTTGTTGACAGTTATCCCTAGTTCAGTGGGGTGGAATTTGCCCTCGGCTTTGTTAACGTAATCTCTGTCTTGAATGGTGGACAGGATAGGGGCATAGGTACTGGGGCGTCCGATTCCCTTCTGTTCCAGTGCTTTTATCAATGTGGCCTCAGTGTAGCGGGGTGGCGGCTGGGTAAAACATTGTTCGGTAAAGGTTCCCATGTAAATCAATTTATCTCCAATTCTCAGCTTGGGCAAGGAAACAAATCTTTCCCCTCGCTCATCTTCATCCCGGCTTTCGCTGTAAACAACCATAAAACCAGAAAATTTAACCACAGAGCTACTTGCCTTGAGTAGATATCCTTGAGGCTGTTTTTCACCCAAAAATTTCGCCGGATTTTTTGGGGACTCAATTGCTTCGCTCGCAGCGGCATTGCTTGCCTCTACCTCCACATTGGTTGTGTCGTATAAAGCTGCTGACATTTGACTGGCGACCATTCGCTTCCAGATAAGCTCATAGAGCTTTAGCTGAGCTGGATTAAGAAATGGTCCGAGTTGCTCTGGTTGTCGGTAAATTTTGGTGGGCCGAATTGCCTCGTGAGCTTCCTGAGCCCACTTTACTTTCCTAACAAAACTACGTGGCTTTGGTGGGAGAAATTCGGCTCCGTATTTCTCGCCGATAAACTCCCTCGCCTCACTTATGGCAGAGGCAGCCACATGGGTAGAATCGGTGCGCATATAGGTAATAAGTCCCACCGAGCCTTCCTTGCCCAAGGGCAAGCCTTCATAAAGTTGCTGGGCAATAGCCATAGTTCGCCCGGCGGTGAAGTGCAGCTTCTGCCAGGCTTCTTGCTGCAAGGTGCTGGTGATAAAAGGCGGGGCTGGCTGACGAGCTACCTGTTTAGTTACTACCACCTTAACTGCATATTCAGCCTCTTCTAAATCAGCGGTAACTCTTTCTGCTTCAGCTTTATTGTCAATATCCAGCTTGGTGCCATCGGCCAGGGCGAACAGCCTGGCTTTAAAACTCGCTTTTTTTTCTTCAGGCAGGGCCAGCTCAACTTCCATAACCCAGTATTCCTGGGGAATAAAGTTTTGAATCTCCCGCTCGCGGTCAACAACCATCCTCACGGCCACCGATTGAACCCTGCCTGCGGAAAGTCCCCTCTGCACCTTTCTCCACAGGAGCGGACTCAGCTTGTAGCCCACAAGTCTATCGAGGATACGCCGGGCTTGCTGGGCATTCACCAGGTTCATATCAATAGGGCGGGGACTTTGGAAGGCCTCTTGAACTGCGTCCTTGGTTATTTCCTGAAAAACTACGCGCTGAAGGGGTTTGTCATCCTTGTCCAGCCTGGCTGCTTGTACTAGATGCCAGGAAATTGCCTCTCCCTCGCGGTCAGGGTCAGTAGCCAAGTAGATAGAACTAGCCTTACTAGCTGCCTTTTTGATTTCGCCAACTATCTTTTTCTTATCCGCTGGAATGACATACTTGGGGATGAAACCCTTGTCTATATCTACCCCGAGGCTTGCCCTGGGCAAATCGCGCACATGCCCCACAGATGCTTTGACACTATAGCTGCGTCCGAGAATCTTATTTAGCGTCCTTGCTTTGGCTGGAGATTCGACGATAACTAATTTACTTGCCATGATTTACCCTGCCTTAATTCCTTCGAGCCAGCACATAGTTCATATTTCCCACTTGCCTGGCTATCCCCTTTAACTCCAGCATCGCTAGAGTGCTGCTTACTTCCGGCATAGTCAAACCGCTGCGGCGGCAAATTTCATCTATATGACTGGGCTCGGAGCTCAATTGCTTTAGTATAGCGGATTCAACTTCGTCAGCCGGGGGGAATTCCTTAATTTCTGCTTGCTGTACTACGATGGTCAGGTTTAGTTCCTGGAGAATATCAGTGTAATTGCGAACTAACTTGGCTCCTTCTTGAATAAGACGGTTAGTTCCCTGGCTGGCCGGGGAAAGGATGCTGCCCGGGATAGCAAAGACCTCTCGATTCTGTTCCACTGCCTGATGGGCAGTGATCAAAGCCCCACTCCTTTCTCCAGCTTCCACCACCAACACCCCCAAGCTCAAGCCACTCATAATTCGATTGCGGAGTGGGAAGTTCTCAGCCCTAGGCTTGACGCCTAAAGGATATTCACTGACCAGAGCGCCGTGTTCCATGATAACTTGAGCCAGTTTAGCATTTTCCCCGGGATAGACGATATCCAGACCGCAGCCAAACACAGCTACGGTTTTGCCCCCGGCATCCAGGGCAGCCCGATGAGCCACAGAGTCAATTCCTCGGGCTAATCCGCTGACAATAGTGATTTTGCTTCGGGCTAAGTCGGCCACAATCTCCTCAGTTACCTGCCTCCCGTAGATGGTGGGACGACGGGTACCGACTATGGCCAGGCAAGGCTCATCCTCGGCTGGGAGACTACCCCTTACGTAAAGCACCGGGGGATAATCATAAATTTCTTTTAATCTCGAAGGATAAGGAGGGTCCTCATAGACAAACACCTTTACCCTGTAGCGTTCCAGTTTTTCCATCTCGGCGTCCAGGGAAATTCTCGGACGTAGGGTCACCAGGGCATCTATGCTTCGTGAATCTAGTCCTGCTTGCTTTAGCTTGCCTTCGGGGGCTTTCCAGGCATCCTGTAAACTGCCAAAGTACTCTTTTAACTGGGAAATCCGTACCCGTCCAATCCCGGGTATCCCGGAAAAAGCTACCCAATATTTCAGTTCGTCAACACTTATCATATGAAGCCTTGCTGGATTTTAGCATAGGCGGAGGATGCAGGGAAGAATTATGACTAGCGCCACATCAGCTTCTCAGGGAGGGGCTTGTCCCCCCAATTCGCGGGAGCCCCCAAGAGGTTCCCCGACAGAAGTTTTTGGACAGCCCCCGAAAAAGAGAGCTATTGACACCATGCAGTAGCTATGCTACGCTAAAATAAATTGAGACTCGCTTGACGGGAGACCGTTTAATTGCCACCCTGACCCTGAATGAAACGAAGGGGAAGGGTCTCTAGATTCTTGGGTTGCCCGAGGCGACCTCAAAATGACAGAGAGAATTATTAAACAAACTTGATGGGAAAAGGAGGTGAAAAATGGGCACAGCTAACCCCTCGCCAGTTGACATAGTTGACGTTGGTCTATCTACAGCGGTGCTAATCTTAGGGATTTTTTTGATTATCGTGGGCATAATAATAGCCGGTGTAATCTATCGGGAGTCGCGTGAGTGGAGAAAATTGGTATTGCCCATGTTTGATAGGGACTCCACTGAGACGGCGCCGGAATCTCCTGAGGAACCAGGTAGCTTAACGTCCCGAAGGGCGGCTTTTGGCAAGGAGATATTTAGCCGCGTTTTTACTCATATGGACGTCGCTGGCTTGCTAGGCGGCGCCGCTACCGTCATCCTGGGCATACTTGTAGTTCTGGTAGGATTCAATATCGGAAGTTAGCTTAACGCCCGAATGGCAGCCTCTGGACAGGAATTATTTATCCGAGTCTTTGCTCATATGGACGTCGCCGGCTTGCTAGGTGGCATCGCTACCGTCATCCTAGGCATACTTGTAGTCTTGATAGGACTTACTCTCAACGTTTAGCCCTTTCCTTAGTGTTCCTTTGACGCCCGTGACAGGCCACCACGACACAATACCATAAATTATGGTGCTGACGGAGCGGGCTATCAGCCTGAGGATGAAGAGCCCAAATTGTATAACCCAGAGTATTGGTGGGTTGTATATGAGCCAGGCTGTGGGTCGAGCGATTAACCGTGTAACGAAAAGGCCGGCAATTGTTATACTCCTCAAGGGCGGGTTGTACAAAAGCCAGGCTACTGCGGCTGAAATCCCCCTGAGGTAAAACAGGAGGGCTGCTATTAGCCAGCGTAGAGGAGGATGGTAGAGAAACCAAGTTATACCTAGAGGAATCCCCAGTAGTATTTTCCAGAACAAGGCAACAATACGAAAACCAATGTCCCAGAAGAAATTTCTCACAGTGGGCCAGCCGCGGCGCCATAACCTCACCACCCATACCACTATGGCCAGTAAGAGCAGGAAGAGGAAGAGCAGCCCAAAGATTAGGACTGTGATTGGTGCCGTTATTCCTACTAGTGGTATTGTGGAACTTGGAACATCAATAATATAACCCAGGCCAAAACCTAAGGCTAGCGACACAAAGGCAAGGAAGATGAGATTTTTGAGTTGAGCTGACCATCTCCCCATCCGCACCAGCCAGGGATAGATAATGCGCCACGTGAAAAGAAGAGCCAACGGTATCAGCACCAAAGATAATATAGCTAGAGGGACCATCCCGGCAGCTAGGAAAAAGGCTATCACTGCACCGAAATAAGTGATAACCGCGGTTAGCAAGAGGAGCGCTAAACAGCTCATATCGTCCTGTTCTCCTTAGCGCACCGGAAAAATTTCGCCTTGCTCTTTTTCATTGCGCCCCATATACACTTTAACATAGACTCATCCGAACATTATAATAAAGAAAGCCGTAAAATAAGATGCCATAACACTCATATATACACCCATGGCTCCGGCAATAACTACAAAATAAGCCATCAAACTACTCATATATATACCCATCATCGCTAAAAGCCCTGCGATTGGGAAGAGCAGTAAACAGCCAATCATATCACCCCACTCTCCTTAGTGCACGGGGAAAGATTTGCGTTGCTCCTTTTGGAGAATTTCATACGAGATTATGCGGTTACGCACAATCAATTTTCCCCCCACCTTAATAACCTTCCCGACTGCAAGTTTTATTGCAGAACCGGGAGAAAATTTTAACGGGCTGGCTTATTCTGTTACCTTGAATTTTGTTTCTCGATAGGCCACGACCATGAGAACGACCAGCACTACCACCCCCACTACTACCCATACCCAGGTTGGAATCGGCGATACCGTGAACTTGCTAGAATCAGACCAGGCACTTTCGTTGCCATAATTGTCTACTATCTTAACCCGCCAGTAGTACGTCCCCTTGGGCAAAGTTTCTGTCACAGTTTCTGTGTCAGTCAGTGTGTAGCTGCTTTCCACAATACTTGACTTAGACCAGATGTTTCCAGAACCAGCGGTTGTGTTTATCTCCAGGGTGTAAGTATAACCGGTGTCACCGGTTACCCCTTGCCATTTGAAAGTTACCTCTCCTGACCTTAGTGTGCTGTCCTTGGGCGAGATGGGCAGCGGAGTTGTAGATAGGGTTTTCTTCTTTACCGTGAAGCCGTCAACTGAGTCAGTAGCTTCACCCTCATCAGTCACCTCCACCGTCCGTTCGCCCTCAGGACTTCCTTTTGGCACTTGGAAAGTAATGTTAACATTGCCGTTGGGCTGAGTAGTCTGCATATTCCCTGGCACGGCAACCCCACCAACTTTCACCGTTAATTTCTTATTACCGCTAAAACCGCTGCCGGTGAGGGTAATAGAGTCACCAGGAGCTCCCTCAACCGGGCTGAGCCCTATTATTTTGGCTTTAGTGTCGAGGGTAGTCGTCACAGCCGCGGTTGTTTCACCAGAAGCTGAGACAGTATGGGGGCCATAGGCGCTGGCCGGCAGAGTGAAGGAGGATTCCCAACAACCATAGATATCAGGGGTGATGGTGGCAGTGGTAACAACCGTCCCCTCAAAGCTAACCCGGATGCCCTTTTCCCCGGGTGCAAAACCACCGCCGGTAACGGTAATCGTATCACCTACATAAGCCGAACCAGGCGGCGTAACCGATATTCCGGCGACCAAGGTGAACGTAACATCCGGCACGTCCCGAGCCCTGGTCAATATTCCTGAAGCGTCAATGACATACCGACCGCACGTGCGAATGGGAGCAGTGATGCTGGCAGTCCACGAGCCATCTACATCAGCAACGATGTCTTCCTTCCTCACTTCCTCATCGAAAGTGACCTCAATGTCTTCTTCTTCACTGGCAAAGCCCGTGCCAACTACCGTAATCGTCCGCCCCACCGTCCCCGAATCTGGCGTAACAGTGATTTTTGGGGTCACCTCAAAATACTTGCTCACCCAATTTACCCATACCGTACCTTC
>DATKVL010000507.1:0-4289 GCA_035530115.1 Dehalococcoidia bacterium
TATCATCATGAGTATGGTTAATGAAGGGCATCTTCTAATAGAGCAGGGGCCTTTGTGGTGGGTGAACATACTTCATACGCTGGTTACCTTTATCGGACCCGTCGGCTGGATTCTCGCATTAGTCGCCTGGAGGAAGACGAAGAGGGGCGAATCCGGGCTTAAATGGGGTGTGGCTGGAGGGATAATGATGGCACTGACCGGTATTATGCTGCTTCCCGGGGTCCTCGCCATTATTGGAGGAGTGCTCAGTGGGCGCAAACCCACCAGCGAGCCCGTCGCTGCCGCAATTGGGCAATAACTATAAACAAGGCTTGCCGGAAATATTATGCAGACTAAAGTCTTGGACCACATCGTAATATATGAATAATTATTTTGAATTACCAAGGCTAAAGTGTTTGCGTTGCGGACATGACAGAACGGACTTTTATTACATGTAGGATAAAAAGGAACCTATCTAAAATCGGTAAATATTGTTAAGAAAAGTCAATTAGCGGCATCTTGACTAATATTCATGTCCCGTTTAAGATTAATTATCAGTGGTATGCACATTCGATATACCACAAAAAAGGGAGGATGTGAGGGATTTTTAAACATTCCACGACTAATTATATGGAGGGGCTCTTCACGAAGTAATACAAACTCAGAGTTATACACACTCGATAGACAATAAAACGAAAGCACTTAATCGCCCAAGCGGTGTAGAACTTTAAGAACATAAGGGAAAATAGAATTTAAGGGGCAGTCAGCTTGCCACAGATATCTGATTAGATCAGTGGCAGTAAAAATAGACTGAATAGATTGGCGAAAAGGGGGTGATAGCTTTCGGCAACAAAGAATTTACCTCGACTCTGAATAGCATCCCAAGTCTGAGGTCGACAGGTGTAGTTCCCGCTGAATCTTGTGCAACGGTATGGGAGTAGGGGAATCGAGCAAACTAATCAGAAAAGGAGAAAGAGAATGATGAAGAAAATATTTGCTGTAGTTCTGGCTGTTGTCATGCTCTTGACATTGAGTGGAACGGCACTGGCCGACAAGCCTATGAATGATGGCGAAAACTACAATGGCAATGGTATGCCCAGTGGGAAACACTACAACATTAACCTCATCGGTGTCCCTGATAAAAAAGCCGACTTTGATGGCGGCAACGGCGCCAGAATCTTTGTGGATGATAGTGGTGTAACCACATTCTACGTTCATGGCGGAGATCACTTTGAGATAGTGGACCATAACGGCACAGATGGGTATGTGGGCACACGCACTGCTGGAACTGCAGGAACTGATGGAACTCCAGGAGACCCAGGAGGGGCAGGGATAATTTTCCCATATGATACTGGCACTGACGTGTGGCGAGTTCAGATATGGATACGCTTAATGGGTCCGAAAGGTAGTGAAGTAAACTTCAAAAGTTATTACTATGACACGGTCGGAACTACGTATGTTCTCTGGGATGAGTTTGATCTAGACAAAAATAATCCTCCAACGAAATTCACAGAGAAGACTGGCTCACTGCTCCGCAATGGATACCGAGACATGCTGTGGGAAATGGATCCAGGCGACACATTCAAAATTTGTCAAATGCGGATCATCCTGCTTGATGAGTAATCTCCTTGATTCAACAAACCTAAAAGGGGTTGGGACACAAATCTCAGCCCCTTCCTGTTTTATAAATATATATCAATCTTCGTAAATGAGAGTTCATGAGCCTTAAAGAGGGGAAAAGGACTTAAGCCTGAGCGGAATTGAATTTATCCCTGTATTCTGGGGACATAATGCCTAATTTGTAGTAGGCCTAATTGGTATGGTGTCCCTGGAATTGTCCTTACACAAATGCAAAGTTAGAGAAAGCGTTAACTATGCTCTAGAATCCGACCAAGCTTCCTGATTTTTTCCAACAGTGCGAACCTATCACCTTCAAATATCTCCAGAATATGCTCCTGAATATCCTTGTTATTTATGTCACCGGTGATAACCTCAAGCTTCTTTTCTGACTGTGTAGCAATCACCTGTTCAGCATCTCCGGAAATAAGAAAGTGCTCATTCCTGGTAACACAGATTATTTGTTGTTGGGTTTTCAGTTCGCGTATTCTTGGGATTAACATTCCAGTGATCGATACAGTATCTAGATGTTGTTCAGGCTCGTCAATGATTAGTGGGCCGAATGCTCCTTGGTTCATGAGTAGAACCATCATAGCAGCATTCTTTTCACCGGTGCTGAGTTTATTAAAGGGTTTGTATTTGGATTTTACTAATACTGACATGGTTGCTTCGTCGAGGAAATCCTGCTCTTTTGCACCCTTCAATTTTCCTTTTTTATCCTTCCATTTTCCTCGTGTTACCTTCACCTTGAGCAGGTTCCTTCCATATTTTTTAAGCGCGGGCTCTATTTGCTTTTCCCTTTCATCAAACAACTGTTCGCAGGCTTTGCTCAGTCGCTTCATGTCTGATGCGCAGTTTTCAAAGTTAGCACTTTTCACTTTATCCCAATATTTCTTACGGTCATCTAGATATGGCTTTATCTGCTCGTTCATAAAGACATGCCGGTCCAGGAAATCCATAAGGGACGTACTTTGGGAAAACAGCCCTTCTATGGCTTCATGATTGTACTTCCGAGGCAATTCCAAGTCTCGTATGGCCTCAATAGGTATAAATGAGCCGTCTGTATCCTTCTTGAAAATACTGGGGAGATTGCCCTTATTGTCACGGCTATAACAGATTACATCCGGGCCTTTGGCAAGGAAGACATTTACGGAATATTTCCTTTCAATCAATGACTTTTCGTCGCCTCTATTCTCATCCACGAATCTATTCAGGCCATAAAGGATTAGGTCTACGATGGTCGATTTGTTGGTGCGCCTCTTACCGATTATACAATTCAGGTTCGAATTAAATGCAATGTGACTCCATTTTCCCCCGGTGCTGAAGGCAATGCCGATAATCCTGGTCTTGTCCTGGTCGACACTGGTCCCATCCTGGTCATTCTCGGCAGCAAGCTGGGCAGCACTCAGCAGGTGTATCCTTGTTTCCGGATTCTCCAGTGCGTTGCGGAGAGACCAGAAATCGGGTTCGCCCATCCTGACATAGGTGAAGCGTTTGCCGATTTCTTTAATGGCATGACCGTCGGAGTCCTGGATGAATGCAATCGGGGACCTGTTATCGTCCCTCAGATCATCGAAATAGTCCTTTACGGATTTTTTCCCTATCTTCTTTCTCGCCGGAGTAGTCGCTTTTACGACTTCAACAGCATTCAAGTTCGGATGATTCAGCAGCTTCCTGTAAACATTGGAAGGCTTTTTGTGGATGTCGAGCAGCGCTTTGTTGCCCCCGTCTATATGGGCGGGTATGGCGATACAGCTGGTGCTAAGGTCTTCTATGTATTCGAGCACGTCAAAGAGGCTCGACATACCAGTAGCTGTGAAATCCCCGTACTCTTTAAGGGAGAATTTGCAGTCCTGCAGTAGGGAGTTGATTCGGTGCGTCGTGTAGACTGGCGGCTCATCCTCTTTAGGGTCGAGGATTACCAGTATGTGAAGGTCGTTGGTGCTTATCTCGACACCGGGGAGAACGGTCAGTTCCTTGTCCTTACCTTTGGCTTTGACCGCGTCTCTCAATAATTCATACCAGCTATTTGTCGGATTCAAAGGATCGGTGTCGCTCGGCGTATTGTGGTCGGTAACGGCGATTAGCCTTATTTTCTTCTCTAAAACCCCGTCTACAATCTCTCCTGCCAATTTTCTCGCCTTTTTTAGGCTTGCCGGAATATCCTTTATATCGAACTCGAAATTGTACTTGTTCTCTGCCCGAGCATCTCCTGATGCCGGGGTGTGCACATGCAGGTCTACCTTTATAAATTCAGCTCCGGAGTTCTGCTTGCGAATCTCCTGGTAGTCCTGGTTAATAGTAGCCGTGGTGATTTTCATGTCTTCGACCCCCTTTCATAACCTAATTCACAAGTGGATATTCGAAATCCGCCGCCGCAAGGTTGATATGCAAAACCAGCCTTGCAGAACTGACCCCCATTTGCAGAGCATTATAACATATGAATTATCTCAATATGCAATTTAAACTCAAGATTGTGAGTATTCTGGGGACATAATACTTGATTTGTAGCGGGCCTAATTGGTATGGTGTCCCTGGAATTCGGCGTCTTATGAGCCAGATTACCAAAGGCGGAATTCGGGACCAATCTATTCGCAGCAGGTCTCTAATTCTATTCGAAAGGATATACCTTACCCATTTCCTTTCCCATCGCCTGCAACATTTCCTTACCCCTGGAGAAAATAGGAGAAGCT
>DATKVL010000508.1:0-1156 GCA_035530115.1 Dehalococcoidia bacterium
GTCGCTTTGATTTTGTAGTTGAACCGTTATAAGGGTATTTATTCATAACTCCCCCCTCCCCTCTTAATCTTAAGAGGGGAGAATTTGGAAAAACTTACCTGCTACAAATAATGCAACCTTTTTCGGCCTTCTGCATTTACAATAATATAAGGAGGCAAAGTTTATGAAACACGAGGACTTAATCAAGAAACTGGAAAACCTTAAAACTCCGGAAATCGAGCTTCCCGGCCATAAACAAACATTAAAAATGGTTTTGCTCAGCTCCGAGCGTTTTAAGAAGAGGACTATTATGGATTGGACAAAAATATTAGCCCCCATCGCCGCTGCCGTGCTTTTAATAGCGGTTGTGGGATTTGCGGTGAATAAGCCTGAGTCTGTTGTGCCTTTCGAGCCTGCGAATCTGGGAGAGAATCAAATCAGTAAGTTCGCTTCTTATGAGGATTTGCAGGAATTTGTGAAGGAGAACACACAGAATAAGGCATACTTTGGGATGCCCGGTCTCGTTTTGCTGGATATTGCCCCAGGGGTCATTTGGCGAGCAGGTGCCGAGAGCCATGCCGCTGTCCCCGCTGCCATTACTGACTACTCTCCCACCAATATCCAGGTTGCCGGGGTGGACGAGGCAGATATAGTCAAGACCGACGGAGAGTATATCTACCTCGTTTCGGGGCAGAAGGTTATCATCGTGAAGGCGTATCCCCCTGAACAAGCTCAAGTCCTGTCTGAAATCAAGCTACAGGGAACAGTTATAGGAATATTCATCAATGGAGACAGGCTGGTCGTGTTTGAGGAGGAAACGCCTTATTATCCTTATTATGATCTTCGGCTGGGCCCTGCAGGAGAAATTTACATGCCTTCCATAGCTTACTACACATCACCCAAGACATATATCAAAGTATATGATGTCTCAGACAGGGAAAACCCCCGGTTGCAAAGGGAGCTTTCTGCCGATGGTCAATACGTGAGTTCACGGATGATAGGTGATTATGCTTATGTGGTAATAAATGAGCCTGTTTATGGAGAAGACGATGAACCGAGCCTGCCCAGGATTTATTCTGGCGGCAACGAGAAGGAAATACCTGCCACAGATATCTACTGTTGCAATGTTTCTGACTACTATTATATGTACACGACTATTATGGCCATAAACACGCAG
>DATKVL010000509.1:0-1893 GCA_035530115.1 Dehalococcoidia bacterium
TATAAACGGATAAGCCAGCACTATCCACAAGATCGAGAAGTTCCCGAGTTTTGTATTTTCTGATATGCCCACCAGGGAAACCATAGTAATCTCCAGATAACTTCCAACAAATAGATTCAGCCAAGTAATGAGGCACGCTAATCCCAATGGCACCATCTTTGCTCAGTACCCTAATCAATTCCTCAACCGTGCTCTTATCTTCGGGAATATGCTCCAGAACTTCAGAACAAATAATCTTATCAAAGGTGCCAGCTTTGAACGGTAACTTTGTCACATTTGCAATGAGAAGATGATAGTTGCCCTTAATTTTCTTTTGCTCCTTTAATGAATCTAAGACGTACTTGTTCTTTTTGACACACACTGCATCGATATCAAAGGCGATGATGGAGGAATGGTTTTTATTATAGACTTCCCAAGAATGTCTGCCATTGCCACAGCCGGCGTCTAAGGTAATGTCCCCATCCTTGATACCTAGAAGGTCAGGTTCTATAGTAATCATCTTGTTGTCAGTACCTCTTGGTAGACCTCGAGCGTTTTTCTGGCTGCTTGCTCCCAACTGAATTTCTCTTCCACTCTTTTTCTCCCTGCCTCGCTCATCCGCTGTTGTGCCTGTTTATCATTTAGCAGCTGTTTAATTGTGGCAGCCAGGGCATCAGCTCTTCCTGGAGGCACTAGAATACCTGCATCGCCTACTACCTCAGGCAGTGCCCCTCCAGTGGTAGCTATAACGGGGGTGCCGCAGGCCATGGCCTCGGCGGCAGGTAGCCCGAAACCTTCATAAAGAGAGGGCACTACTGCTATTTGGGCGGCGGAGTAATGTTGTGCTAGTTCCTCGCGCGTTAGCCGCCCGGTAAAGTGCACCATCCCGTCTAAATTGAGCTTTTTTACCAATTTCAAACCGTATGAAGGCAACGGCCCCGCATCATCTGCATATAAAGAATGACGCTCGGCATCGTCTACAATGGTTAGCTTTATCCCATCCTCTCTTAGCAATTGTAATGCTTTCAGTAGATAAAGTATCCCCTTCTTCCTATCGTCGGTATTGCCGACCATGATCAAGCCATTTCGGTTCTGGCTTGCCTCTTTATTCCTACTGTAAATTTGGGTATCTATGCCATTGTAGACTACTCTTAATTTGTCAGCGGGCACCTTAAAAAAAAGTTCTGTTTTTTTGGCGGCACTTTGAGATACTGTAATTATTCGCTCTAACCGCCGCGAGACAAAAGCTTGCATTTGGATGAAAGAATAGAATTTTCGGGTCCTCCATTTCTCCCTCAGCCCATTCGCCTGTTCCAGGTCAGCTTGCCTATCTATAGGGAGTGGGTGGTGTATGGTAGCTATTACTGGTATGTTTAACCTTTTCATCAAAAGAAGTCCATAGCCAAGGCTTTGATTGTCATGAATAATGTCGAAACGGCGCTGTTTACAAAGCTCTCTTAGCTTGGCATAAGCTCTGAGGCTAAATGTCAAAGGCTCCACAAACATTCCCTGGCGGGTGGCACATAGTTCATATAAGTCAACAGGGTTCCTTACTTTGGGGAGATTGGTTCTCAGAGAGCCTTCTGGATGATATATGCTTAAGCTCTTGAGGCAGTGCAGGATTACGCCTTTGCTTACTTCGGGGAGAGGTGGACTGGCTATTACCTCCACTTCATGCCCCATCCGCTGGAACTCACGCGACAGGTAGTAGATATAAATACCTTGCCCACCGCTGTAAGGATTCCCCCTATAGGTCAGTAGGCAAATTCTCATATCTTCTACTCGGATAGCAATTTAGGGAAGGATAATTATAGCATGTTTGCTGGGTTTACATAGCTTGACTTCACCCAACAATAAGGTGCCAAAAAGCCTCGCTTTCAAGATTGAAAGTGACAGCCATTGTAAAGTATAATA
>DATKVL010000510.1:0-1028 GCA_035530115.1 Dehalococcoidia bacterium
AGGGCTAGCAATAACGATTCGAGTTGCTAAACGACCGCGGTTATTACTTTTTCTTCTCCAGTCCTTTTTCCTGATCAGATGCCTTTGTGCGCCTAACTACCTCCTGAGCTTTACTAAGCAGGTAGATCATGCCACCTAAGCACAAAAGGAAAATACCAACGCTAACAAGACTCCAATCCATTTCTCCTCCCTTAATTGAACATTTAGTTTTATTACCAGATTGTATGTGTAGGCTTATAATGAAGTCAAGAGAGGCACTGTCAAAACCTATTTCGCAACAAGCTGATTTACTAAAGGAAGAGGCTCTTTTAAAATGTAGTGGAAGGAAGGGGATTTTATTGTAGAATATTATGTAGAACACTATTTATTGAGAAAGGAGCTATGCCATGAGCCGTGCCGATAGATTTTACCTATTCATAACTGTTTTTCTGGTTATCGCCGCAATAGCTGGCGGCGTCACGCTGGCGGTGCAGCACAGCCGAAGCCAGCCTGTGGAAATCGTTCTATCTCAAACCGTGCCTCCAGAGCAAAGTGGGGAGCTTTACATCGGCGGCGCTGTGGCTAACCCGGGCATATATTCTTTAAAGGAAGGTGATACCTTGCAGGCGCTCCTTTCCGATGCCGGCATTGAAGCCGATGCCAACCTCAGCCATATCGAGCTTTATATTCCACGGGAAGGCGAAGAACAATCTCCCCAGAAGATAGACATCAACCGGGCCGAAGCCTGGCTTCTCGAAGCCCTGCCCAACATAGGTGAGGTACTAGCTCAAAGAATTATAGATTACCGCAGCGAAAACGGCCCTTTCAAGCGCATCGAGGACTTGCTTAAGGTCAGCGGCATCGGCTCCGCGACATTTGAACAGATAAAGGATTACATAACCGTGTCAGACTAAAGAGCTTATGGTCAAAGGTATTCATGTCCAAAGTGAATGGATAGTAGGTAAGAACTTTTGAGGAGCATCTGGCTCTCAGGGTTAACTAAACTTACCCTCACTCGAGGTAGAAGTACTCTTTGGTAATAGGGTCAA
>DATKVL010000511.1:0-16821 GCA_035530115.1 Dehalococcoidia bacterium
AATTACTGTTTCAACTGTTTCAACTGTTTCAACTGTTTCGCATGTTCCGCATGTTCCGCATGTTCCAACTGTTCCGCATGTTCCCGATGTTTCAATTCTTCCAATTGTTCCGCATGTTCCGCATGTTCCTACTGTTCCGCCTGTTCCGCATGTTCCAACTGTTCCGCATGTTCCCGATGTTTCAATTCTTCCAATTGTTCCGCCTGTTCCGCATGTTCCTACTGTTCCAACTGTTTCGATTATTCTTATATGGAGAATTTGAACAAATGAAAAAAGGAAATTCATCTTATAGTTTTATAAGTCAGGAAGAAGCCGATGAAAGGGCAAGGTTTTTAGATTGTTCCAGCTGTTCCGCCTCTTTCGTCTATTCCTACTGTTCCAGCTGTTCCGCCTGTTTCGCCTATTCCGCCTGTTCCAGCTGTTCCTACTGTTCCATCTGTTCCGCCAGTTCCGCCAGTTTCGCCTGTTCCAACGTTCAAATGATTAGGAGAGAAAAATGAAAATTAATCTAACCGATGATTTTGCATATCGACGTGACCCATCAAAGAAAATTAGAATTATTTGTATTGATGCCCCTGGAGACTTGGCTATTATCTCAGCTACCGAAACAGGTAACTTATTCAGGCATAATGATGACGGAAAAGTTCATTCTAAGGACCACGGATTTGATATTATACAGATGGAAAAGAAACCTCATCCTGATTTCCCCTTCATAGTTCGATATTTATATGGTCTAGAAGTTCTAGTAATCGGAATTGGAGAACAAGACCATTTGTTTTGTGGCTATGTAACCCATGTTCCAGAAGATGGTTCTTATTCGGATAAAGCTGGTCAGTTTTACAAAGATTGGAAAAATGATAGAATGAAAATTTTATCCGGCACATTAAACAAACTGAAAGGACTCTAAAAATGTTATTCTCAACCCAAACCCACCAACGCGTAATCTTCCCACAACATTATCAACTCACAGATAACGACAAGAAAAACGTAACAGAAACCCTAATTCCCGAACATCCCTATGGCGATCCTGAATTTCAGTTAGTAACGAGGCTTAAGAAAATTATAACCTGCGATCAGAAAAAAAGCGGTTTCAAGTATTGACAAGTTTAAAATCACCTGTAAAATAACACTCGCATCATCCCCTCAACCAAATGGAGTAATGAAAATGGAAGTTATTCGCAAGGTATCCGCAAGCACGTTGTCGGCTGGTCACAAGCTTAAGGGGTTGGAACAGGAAATATATCTAGGTCGCATTTACGGCCTCGCTCAATCGGTTGATGTAATTACTACGCAATATGGCCCTCAGAATAAATTCGAGGGTGAATTCGTGGCAGAGCGTGTCGATACTGAAAAAGAAAAAGCATCCTGTCTCATGGGGCCGACATGCTATCTGCCCTCAGTGGTTTCCGGTATCATCGCCGATGCTTTAGCCGACCCGAAGAGCAAGGGTGTTCAATTCGGCTTTGACATTTACGCGAGCCCAAACGCGAATTCGGCAACTGGTTATGAGTGGAAGATTGTTCCGCTGATGGAAGTCAAGCCGAGTCCGGGCCTGTTGGAATTTGCGAACAGCTTTACAGCTCCCAGGTTGGCCGCAGTAAAAGAGAAGGAAGAACAGAAGGAAGAACAGAAGGAAGAAGAGAAGAAGCCCGAGCATAAAAAGGGAAAATAATCCATTTTCCCGTGATAGCGAAAGCCTATTGTACCCACGAGGTACGATAGGCTTTTTTCATTGGTCAATTGTTGGTGTCAGGGTCAATATAGTCCTTCCCTTCGCGTATGGAGTAAATCGATGTCAAGAGGTAAGGGAAAGCCCAAAGGAAGCCGTACGCCTCACCTAACGCGTTTCCGGCACACTTCTACGGATATCAATTTCAACATCTTCAAACGTGGCGAACGAAAGAATCACGCTATTCGCGATGGCGCATTCACATACGAATTTTTCCATTCTGTATTGCAGAATGCTCGCCAATTCGATCTAATCTATCGAGATTTTATCTGGGCCTACCAAGTCATTATATACGCTGTCGATAATGACAGCGGTAATGAGTTTTCTTTTACTGTACAGAATTTGAGGTCACCTCGTTATAAACAGGATGATAGGGAGACCTTTGCGCGTTACGAAGAAAAAGCCCGTGATATCCTGAATCAATCCTCAAAGAATTATCAAATTAGATTCATGCGAATAATTCTAGTCTCAGAAAAAACCGCCAAACAAGAGTTAGATATGAAGCGCAAAGTTAGATCAGAAAAGCAAGCCATTGGAAAAGCCGAAGCGAAACGTGAAAGGGAATTACTCGCAAAAGAAAAAGAACTATCCAGAATTCGCAAGGAAAGAGAGAAAAACAAAAAGCTCCGTGAAATTGGAATGTTAGCTCCTGCTAAAAAGAAATCCCATAAGAAACACAAAACTTGGATTTGAAAGGAACTTAAATTATGCTTCATGAATTGAAAACATGGCCTCTTTACTTTGAGGCTTTAATTAATGGTATGAAGAATTTTGAAATTCGTTTCAACGATAGAGATTATCAAATTGGCGACACATTAATATTGAAAGAATTTAATATTGAAATGCAAATATACACTGGTAGAGTTACCAGAAGAAGGGTTCGATATATTTTCAGGGAAGAATTTGCTCTACAAAAAGGATATATTTGTATGGGTTTTTGGTAATATGAAAAAGAATTATTATTCCCTCTCAAAAGTCAGAAATGAAAATATCATTTTTTGCACCTTCGATACAGAAACCGAAAATTTAGGCGGAAGGATTTTATGCGCAACATATGATACACCAATAGGAAACGGAATATTTACCGGCAACGAATCGTTGATAGAATGGTTCGACGAGGTATTTCTAAAATTTCCCTATCCCTGTATTCATTACGCTCACTTCGCTCAATACGATTGGCGTTATTTAATACCCGAATTACTCAGGCGAAACGAGTTAGGTTATTTTGATCGGCTAGATTTTAATCTACGTACAGACAAGGATATTTATCAGATATCACTAGCAGTAAATGGTAAGAAGTATTTCATGCGCGATTCATACGCGCTATATCCTGATACACTCGAACGATTTGCGAAAGCATTTTCCCCCGATATATTGAAATTAGAATTAGATTTTAGTAAAGAAGTTTTCGATCTAGAAAACCCTGCGCATATCGAATACGCGAAACGCGATCCAATTACGCTTCGTCAATGTCTATTGAATTATTCGACAGCGGTAAAGCAACTATTTAATGTGACCATTGGTCATACCGCTGCTGGGACCGCTATAAAAGCATGGCAGAGAACGTTAGATAAAGAAACGATCATATCCTATTCAGAAGATGGCGATAGAGAAAATTATATCCGAAAGGCATATTATGGCGGAGTAGTTTTTCTAACAACAAATAAACCACAAAAGAACTGCAAAACATTTGATCTGAATTCGTCCTACCCCTACGCAATGGAAACATATCCAATGCCAATCGGTTCCCCGATGGAGACAAGCGAATTTATCCCGAATAAATTAGGCATCTATGAAGTTGATATCGAGATACCTGAAAATATCATCATCCCTATTATTCCATCTAGAAATAAACGCGGCTCAATGGAATGGCGAACAGGAAGATTTACAACTAGCATAACTAATTTTGAAATTGAAGTAGCCGTAAAAAATGGTCACATCATACACGAAATAAAAAGCGGTCTAGTTTGGAATTCGACAATCGCGCCGTTTGAAAAGTTTATCGGAAAATGCAAATCAATTCGCAAAGCGCATAAAGGGACATCCTATGAAAATGTAGCGAAGCGAAGCCAGAATTCTTTATATGGAAAATATGGGGCTCGGCGTCAAACTAATCGAATCATTTTCGGGCAGCATAATATTGAAGACATCGAATCTGCAAAGTTATTCAGCGAAGATATGGACGATGTTTTTATTATAAGCGAATATTCCGAAGATATGCCTTGCAAGCCTGAATGGGCGGTTTTTATAACCGCCATCGCGCGCATGCGATTAATTACATCCGCCTACGCAATTGGAGTAGAGCATGTGATTTATGGTGATACTGATTCACTGACATTAAAATCAACAGCAGATAGTTCAAAGCTAGATATTGGTGACGAATATGGTCAATTCAAACTTGAAAAGGAATGGCAGCATTTTCGTGCAATTGCCCCGAAGACCTATGCGGGCCAATTGAATAACGGAAAATGGACCGGCGCAGGCAAAGGACTGAGCACCAAGAAAATGACCGGCGCAAAGTACAAAGAGCTGTATCACAAAGGATCAACCGAAGTGGAATATCTTTCTCTTCCCAGCCTCGTGGTGGCTCTACGAAAGGGAATGCACGAGGCGACCGAACAAAAGCGCAGCAGCTCAAATCTTGATAATTCGATCAATTATTCTTTACAGGACGGAAATATTAAACTAAAATCAAAACATGAGCACAATTCTGCAATTCCCATTCATCGCGCTGCGAGCGCATAGAGACATTGCCCAGACGATAGGCAAGGGAACTGTATTTGATTTCACCAAGGCGCAGAGGCCTTTTACACAATCGGAGAATACTTATCATGACACAATCCAAATTTACAACACTCGCCGATCTAATCGCGCAAGTTGAATCGGGAGGTAATCAATACGCTTTACGATTCGAGTCGGCTCATAATCCATATGACAATAAAATCGCTACAATGGCGACACTCTGTAAATGCTCGCGCGTAACCGCTAAGGTTTTATGCCAAATGTCTTTTGGTCTATTTCAGATCATGGGCGACAATCTGGTAGATTTAGGGTTGAGCACAAATGTGTTTCTTTATTGTGACTCGATTGCTACTCAAAACGAAATGTTCAACCGATATTGTATTCACAATAATTGCGAATATACACTTGACGATATTCTAAACGATCAATCGTTGTGTTTAGACTTCGCCAAAAAATACAACGGCCCCGGACAGCCGGAAGTATATGCGAAATATCTGGTTGATACTTATTCACAGATGGTGAAATAAAAATGTCAGTCATCCCTGTCACAACTTCATTGTTACTTGATACCACAAATAAATTACCCACACAATTACAGGGTCATATTCCAACAGTATTTGAATATCGTGGGAATATGATGGCGGTATGGGGTTTAAAAAATCCGGGACAAGTAATTATCGGCATATACTTTTTAATTGTTAAACCAACTGGAGAGTATTGTGCATATAGCAATATGACAAATTTTGTTGGCGCAACGGCCTTTAGTTTTTCTTTTTGTTATACTCGTCAAGACCTGATATTTTTTCTTGATTTAAGGTTCGGAACATGTCCTATACCTACAGTATTTGAAAACGGAAAACTATTTTTAATATCCATGTCATTTAATGTGCCATATGGCACATGTCCAACGTATACAGTGAACCCTAATTTACAGCAAGGTCCAATGTTACTTGGAAATGTAGATAATCCTCTCATAGGATTTACAGGGGAACTACATAGTGGTTTATTGTATAATGTAAAAAATGGCGTGTTAATATCAGAACAAAATGTCGCCAATGTCAATGATTTGAACGATGCGACAAATGCCACAACAGCTGCTAACATCTATTTATTGGACGGGTCAATTATCCAATTAAACGTGGACGGATTAGGTAATTTAAATATCGTATCAAACGGTGTAATATCGGCAAATTATTCTGCTGGTACAGTGTGCAATCCAACCGCTGGTATTTTCCAGTATCATTTAGATAATTCAATTATTTTGAAAATTCCAGATGAAAACAATTACGTACATGGGGCAAGTGATAATTCGTATTTTGTTATTTTTTCATCATCAAATGGTTTTTATATAGTTTCAAAGGCATTAGGATATTCACAACTATTTTCAGTGACTAGTGGTTTTGGGTATTCGTGTTTTGTAAATAATAGGGTAATGTTTTACCGTGCATTAAATCCAGCGATGATTTACATTACAACAGATCTTTCGACACATTTCAATAATTTCCCAAGCGCATCCTCATCCTCATCGTCTTCAAATACCTCAAAAATTAGTTTAGCATACGGTGGATTGTATCCTGTTAGCCAGGGAAACGTTTTATCCAAATATTTAATTAATTTCAATCGTCCAATTTCAGCCATCGGAGCATATAAAACATGAGCATTTCACAGCCACAACAAAATAACGTATCAAATTATCTAGTCCCCGCCGCCGGACAAACCCATGCTGCAACGTTGAATGGTATTTTCTCTGCAACCCCTCAATCAATTGATTGGCGTCAATTCAGCGTCGATAATTTCCCATTCCAACCACAAGGCGTATTTATTGACAATTCTCTAGGCGTATCTCCAATCGTCATTAATATTCAACCAATCAATTTTAATGTCTCTTGTGCGGCTGGGGCTGTTGGCGCTTTTCAATTCCCCGCCCCTGATAATCAGACATGTAGTATTACAGGAAATGGACAAGCGACGCTTGTATTTGTCGATTTTCCGGTACTACCGAATACGGGCCAGGTCAATATCGCAGGCACTGCCAATGTTAATATTGTATCGCCAAATCCGGTGCCCACTTCACCGACTGTAAATGCTTCTGGTCTTCCGTATCAAACTCAGGAGGTCCCCCTTCCTGTCGTCCCATGGCACGGATCAATAGCCGCAGGCTCAACCGTATCAACCATTACGCCTGCCCCAAATACCAATCTTAGGAAATTGAAAATTACATTTTCCAATAATTGTACATTGGTGGTCGCTGCTGTCATTGTTATGACAGTAACGCTGAATGGAGTTTCTATTTATAACCAAAGCATTTATTTTCCAACTACTCCGACACTAGGAATTGGAGGTGAGCAAATTAAACTTGACTTAGAAATGCTGGGATTGAATGTCGGCGCGGCTGGGACATTGGTAGTCACATTGGCGAGCACACTCGCTACAGGCATCGTCGATATTAACGCCTTTTTCGGATAAAGAAAAAATGTTCGATTTTATGAAGATTGAAAAAACCGTTTCCGATGTTCAGCAATCCTTAGCATTGATTGAGGAAATGCAGAACGAGATTTTAGAACAGATATCAAATTTGAAAGAAATGATTCAAAAGAGACAAACTGTCGAGGTATCAATTCCATATTTGGAACCGTAATCACCCTTAGGATTAGGTGCCCGTCATGTACGCCCGTTTATTTTATCTACTTCACATTATTTTCAATTTCCTGAAAGGTTATATCATGTCAAAAACTACGAATCAACTTATCATCGACTTTCTTGACTTCAAAATTTCCATGCTCAAAGCGGAAACATCCGTCTGTGAAGAAATGCGAGCGGAAATAATTAAAAATGAAGACGACGCGCAGCTAGTCCAGCGAGACGACGCGCAGCTAGTCCAGCGAGACGCACCTCAAGTAAATATATTTCAGGGGGATATTCAACCGGAAATTAATAACACACAGTCCAGTCATATCACGCCAATGGATTTAATTCTATCATCGCTTTCAGCAGATCATGTCGATCCGGTATCTACCGCCTGCTCCCTTCCTCATTTCGTGAGTTAATAAAATGGAAACCGAATCGGACGAGAAAATAATTATCCCCCCGGAAGGGGGAGAAACAATCGTAATAGTGGAACCGCCCATTATTCCAGCATTGGAACCGGAGATTATTGAGCCTGAGAAGCTGGCCCAGCCGGGCGAATCATTGCTTGTTCTTATCGGAGAACTAAAAGCGAAAATTGAAATTCTAGAAAAACTTTCGGAAAAGGTTGAGGCTCACGAATCTAAATTAAATGAACACGAATCGACGCACTCATCTATTCTAGATCGTCTAGGGCAACACTCGGCTCAAATCGAAAGCGAGAAAGAAGAAGTAGCTGAAGCCGTTTCCGAAATAGAAGAAGCAATCGAATTAGTTGAAGGTGATACACTTCCAGAAACTCCGATAGTCGAAGAAGTGCCGGAAGAGATTCAGGAAGAAGTAAAAAAGCGTAATAGATTTTTTGTTTAACCAATTGGAGTAATAATTATGTCAGATGAAACTAACCCTGAAGATTCACCAAATCTAGAACCAATAATCGAGCCAGCAGGTCCGCAGGATGAAAATATCGAACCCCCCAAAAAGAGGCGAGGTCGTCCGCCAAATTCATCCAAATTATTGGAAGAAAAACCCGTCAGCGAAGGCGGAACAAAAGAAAAACGCGCCTATAAAAAGAAAGCACAATATGATAATAGCACTATTGAAAATCTGGCGCGTCAAATTCAAGGGCTGCATTTTATTGCTGTAAAAATGTCGGGATTCAAGGAACTTGAAATTAGTGAGCCCGAGTCAGTTATGCTGGCCGAATCGGTAGTGAATGTCGCACGCGAATATGATTTAGCACTAAGCGGAAAAACAGGCGCATTGCTACAGCTTACTGGTGTTGCTGTGATGATTTATCTACCGCGTCTAATGCAGATCAACGAAAGAAAAGCGCAATTTATTCCGGTAGCCCCTGGTCCGTCCGAAAAAACGGTAAATTGATATGGCTCTGCCGAATATCAGGCCGGGCAAGCGTGCAATTGTTTCGGGTCGAACAGGATCGGGAAAAAGTACATTGGCCTGCTGGTTATTGAATCGTTCCATGCAGCATTGGGTTATTCTAAATCCGAAATGGACAGCGGCTTATAAACAGTTACCCGATTCAAATGTCATGACGGGTTTCAATGAAGGTCGATTCAATTCGTCACTTGAAAAGAATCGCTACACCATTATTAATTTTGACGGCAAGACCGCAAATGCCGAATACATGGACGAGGTTATTTCGTTCATCCATTCGCGTTATGAAAATGTCGGGCTTTGTGCTGACGAATTATTTACGCTTCATAGTGGCGGAAGGCCGGGGCCGGGTTTAACCTCGTGGCTTACGCAGGGTAGAGAATTGAAACAAACTTTCATAGGATTGACACAGCGGCCGGCCTGGATAAGCCGTTTTTGTTTTTCCGAAGCCGATTACATCATCGGAATGGATTTGTCATTAAAAGAAGATAGGAAACGATTGCACGAAAATTCCGGTTGTCCTTATTTTGTCGGGAGAATCGAGCCACGAAAATGGATATATTATGATGTCAATGCAGATACGGTGGAGAAGTTCGGAGCGGTTCCGCTATTAAAAACAAAAGAATCATAGCGAGAGGCTATCGCTTGACAAGAGCATTCTTTTATGGTAGTCTCAATCCGTCATAGCAGAAAACTATCGTTACACCCCAATAGACAGGAGATTTTAAATGGGCAATATTCGTATCGACCTGGGAAATATTATCACTATTTCACTCGTCGCTTTCGTTGGCGTTTGGTTGATCAATCGTGGTCTGGATAAAACCGGGCTTACACAATTTAAGGCGTAATTTCAAAATGCATAATGTCGCGGATTATCTCAAAATTGCAATCGTCGGCTTTGCTGGCGTCTGGTTGATTAACAAAGCGCTGACGGCTGCTGGCCTCGCGCAATATAAGGCGTAATAAAATGAATGCACCTTCCCCCCAAAATATTGCCCAGCAGAATTTTATCAATCGGCAGAATCTGATTCAAACCGGCCTGCATATGGTTAAACAGCTTCAACCCGTCACTCAGGCTGCGCTTGGCGGAACCATGCGAATTCCGCTTGAGCGTATGGGCATCATGACTGGCATTATGCTGGATGTCACTGTACCCCTGAATATTACCGTGGCTGCTACGGCCTCTGCGTTTGCGCCCTACAATTTTTTCAATAACATTTCTTACACCGATTACGCGGGCCTCCAACGCGTTATCACATCGGGCTATCAATTGCATGCGCTGAATTCCATGCGCTCGGCTCGATTCGTCAATAACTCGCGGACAGGCGGTGTTTTGACGCTGGCGGAAACTTCTATCAATACGGATATACTCAATCTCCCTACGGGTGTTGCTGTGGCGAATTTGAGCTTTTCGGTTTATATCCCAATTGCGTACGATGCGGCAAGCGATCTGCGTGGGGCAGTTTTGAGTCAAACGATTTACGGCGAACACTCTGTAACAGTAACTCTGCCTCAAGTAATGGTTGGGACCGATCCGCTGACTTTCCCCTACACTGCTGGTACAGTGGCGCTTAATGCTGGTGCATCTGTTAGCATCACGGCATATCAGCACTACATCATGCCACAACAGGGTGTCGCCAATCTGCCGATGATTGATCTCTCCACTATTTACGCGGTCGAAGGTAACTATTCAGACTCCGCGAATATCACCGCAGGTCAAGCGAAATATCTGAACTGGCCGAATAATCGCGCCATCATGTCCGCCTGTCATATTTTCGATCAAGCGGCTACGGGCGGAACTTTGAACGGTACCGACATTTCTAAAATCACGCTGCTGGGAAATAGTAATACGAACATCCGCGAAATGTCGCCGCGATATCTGCGGAATAATATGCGGTTCCAGCTTGGTGCGGACTTTCCTTCAGGCGTGTATTGGATCAATTCGCGGACTCAACCGATTACCACTCAGCTTTATGGTAATGTTCAAACGCGCATGGATATCGCAACGGCTGGGGCAGGCTCATATTTCCTGAGTCAATACGAATCAACCTATATGTCCGGCACCCCCCTTCCCGGCGTAATCCAATAACTCGCTAGCGCGAGAGCAATTAAAAACCGAATAGAGGGCCGGTTCTTTATAAGGCCGGCCCTTTTTAACAGGAGAAAAGAATGCTTCAAAACTTGAAAAACAATCCACTCTTTTGGGAAGGCGCTTTTATTTTCGCGATTATTCTGCTATTAGGATCGCATAAAATCGCTCTAGAAGGGATGATTGAATAATGAACACTTTTGCTATCATCCTTTTGGCTTTTCCTTTTTACCTTGCCGTAAATGGAAAGCTGAAAAATTATACGGATTTGGCATAAATGGCTTATGGTCTAGTCGGTCTTTATGGATTGTTTCTAATTTTCGTTGGCGTAAAAGGCAATGCCTCAAAACTAACGACAGAATTGGGACAGGATGCTAAGGGCTTTTCAGCTTGGTTAATTGCAATACTTGTTCTTAGGGCGCTTTATTCCATAGAATCTGTCCGACCAGTAATTAAGCCGTTTATGTATCTCGCATTGCTTACATTTTTTCTTAGGAATTATGGAACGGTCGTAGGTCAAGTGAATGAAATTACCGGCTTGAAATTGCCAACTTCTAAATAGGATATTATCATGAATGAAATTTTTAAGGATGTTACGGGCGTGGCTATGGCGATCGTTGGCGTTGCGATTATCGCCGTACTCGTTTCACGTAATTCGCAAACTACCGGTGTTATTTCAAGCGCATCTAGTGGATTCGCTCATGTTCTCGGTGTCGCAATGGGCGGTGGTGCTCCGGCTACCGGAATGTATGGCGCGGGTTAATTTTCATGTTTAAAATCCCGTACTATTACCCGCCTTTTAATCCGGGTTTGCAAATAGTTAATTTGCAAACTGGCGGACCATCGTCACATCCGCGCGAACAGATTACACAGCCGCGAATCTGGCCTTTGGTATATGGAGTGACTGCAATGGGCATCGGAAATATGCCGCGCCAGGTATTCCAACCATTGCCCTACGTCAATAACAATAATTACAGCAATCCTAGCTCTGCGGCTAATTTGCAGATTGCCGGATTGATGAAAAAGCCATGAATACAAATAATATCATTTCAATGAATGCAGCGCCCCTGACAATTAATGGACAACCATTAGGGGGCGGTTTTTCTTTCGCGTATGATCTTGGCGGGTCGACTACGGATATTGCATCTCAGGCTTTTAATTTTCTGTCGGCCAATAATCAACAAAATCAGGGGTTTTTGCAGCAATCAATTGCAGGTACGCAGAATTTTTTACAGGCGCAAACTACACCATACATTCAAGGGATAGTTGCACTAAATAATCAAAATGTTGCAACACAAACGGCGCAACAATCGACGGCAGGATGGTTTCAAAATACTGCTGTTTCGGATGTTCAATCGGCACCTAATAATTATTATTCGAGTTTGAATCAGCAGATATCTAATGTGAATAGTTTGACGGCTCAAGGTATTACACAAATCGGACAGAATACGGCGAGTTCAAATCAGGCCAGTGTTCAGGCATCTTCAAATTCTGGCGGGGGGGGATTGTGTTTTATCACAACGGCAATTTGTGAGTCTGAAGGTAAGGCCGATGATTGTAGAGAGCTAATGATTCTGCGAAAGTTCCGTGATGAATTTATGATTACCGATTCTGAAAGGAAAAAGCTTGTAGATGAATACTACAGAATTGCTCCTGACATTGTTCGTAGCATCAAAGAACTTAAAAATTCTAAACAGATATTTGAAATGCTGAAAGATGATTTCATTGTGCCATGTATTTTGCTTATTGAAAAAGGATGTAATGAATGTGCGATGCGACGATATCGCGCCATGATTCTTGCTTGTAAAGCTATTCTTTCTCCGGCGGTGTAAAAATGGAAATGTCACCTGCATTAAAAAAATATTGGCCCTGGGCAGCTGGTGGTTTGGTCGGGATTTACATTGTCTATAAATATGTCGGTTCTACTTCGGCTGTTGCAACTACAACTTCTAGCGGACTTGATCCGGCTGCATTGGCCTATCAGTCACAACAGAATCAACTTCAAGCACAGACTTCGGTTGCAATGGCCCAAGTTCAAACGCAGGCGGATGCCCAAACAGCCGCGCAAAATCTCGCCATGTCAACATTGAATGCGCAATCGACAGTCGCGAATATGAATGCAGAAACGGCATATAATACTGCGCTCGGTTCTACTGCGTCTAGTGTCGGAAGTTCTATTGCTCAAGTGATTCAAGCTCAATCTTTTTTACCTGCCACCGCAATAAATGCGGCCATGAATAATAACCAAACAACATTGCAAGCGAGCGCTGCTACTGCAATTGCAGGTATTAATCAGACTGCCGCTATAACAGCGGTTCCGGCTGGGATAATTTCTTCAGAAATTAATCAACAAACAGCAGCAAATAAAGATTTCTACACATCTTTGACTAATTCTGGGAATCAAGTAGTCGCTGCAAATATGGCCGCGATGGGAAATAGTACACAGGCATTTGGATCGTACGCGGCTCAAGCCTCTCCACTCATTGTCAATTCGGTCGGGACAAGTGCGGCTAGTCAAGTTTCGTCGGTTGCCGCAACCGCGTCAAATGCTGCTGCCGCTAATGCCTCAAGTTCTAATTCGTTTTGGGGAACAGTCGGAACTGTTGGCGCATATGCTTTGATGTACTAATCGGAGATTTTAATTATGAAAAATGAAGATATCATTACTCCGATTACTATTCTGATAGTCGGGACCTTGCTTTTTCTTTACATCAGAAAACGAAATTCTATATCGCAAATAAATAATGGGAATGTTCCGGGGGCAATTACAAATAACTACATCAATGATCCGGTTTTGGCTGCATATCAACCCGGCTTAGGTCTTCAACCATCACCGTCAATCAATATTGATATTGGTAATCAGGGATTAAATTATTTGAGCAATAAGTACATACCTATGTTTGGGTTTGTTGGAATGGCGCAAGGCGAGACTTTTCATTAGGCCATGAGCAATGTTACGGATTTCGTCAATCAAAATCTTGATCTGGCTAATTCAGTTAGCGCTACTACTGGCGTCCCTAGCGCTGATATTCTCGGCCAGTGGGGCCTTGAGACTGGATGGGGATTGCACTTCGCAGGTACCAATAATTACGGCAATGTATCACCCGGTGGAGTGGTTGCCGATTACGCTACACCACAGGCCGGCGCGACTGCCTATGCCTCCGTCATTCAATCGGAAAATGTCAATCCAAGTTCGCCTGCTAGTTTTGCGGCATCGGTTGCAAATGCTGGATATGCAACCGATCCAAATTATGCGACAAAATTAACGGGGGCAATTATGACAGCATCAGCGGCTATGCCCCAATCAACGAATGCGACTACAACGATTGCCGCGCCGTGGTATGCATCAGGATTTACGGGGTCGGTTTTATCTGATCTTGCAAATTCGTCTGTCGGCCAGGGTTTAGCTTCGATCGGGCAAACTGTGCAGGCTGCACCTTCTACGGTTTCTAAGGCCACATCATCGGCAACATCCGCTATTGGCGATTGGATATCAGTTCATATTGGAGGATACGGATTGGTATTTTTTGGAGCAATTCTAATTGTTGGCGCATTAATAATATCTCAAAAGGATACTGTTATAAAGATCGCTAAGGGAGTATCAGAATGAGCAACGCCGAAATGATAAGATTCTTTTTTGATTTTTTGATGGTACCAATTTTGATTGGTGTTTGGAATGTACAAGGACGTGTCTCAAAAATTGAAGGGCAATTGAATGTCATTCTTTCGGAAACCGATAGAAGAAAGAATCCGCGATGACGCGACATAGGAGCTAATGCAGAGTATGAATCCGTCAATTAAATCATTTTGGATATCGACAGCTGCTAATGTTTTTGTGCTTGCGTGTATCGGTTTATTTTGGTATATTCAAAGGCAAAATGGAGGGTTGAATCGTGAAAGCTAAATTACTAGGGGCCTTGTGTGCGACTTTAATCTTAGCTGCGTGTGCGGGTTTAAATGTATCTTGGAATGCTAGCTATAATATGCCGCAGATTGCGAAACAAGTTAATCCTGCTGTTGACATTACACTTCCGGCTAATGTCACAACGAGTAAATAATCATGCCGAAAAATGCTGAAATTCTCGTGCCTGGAATTGGGCGCATGCGCCTTGGTCAGGCCGAATCTGAAATAAAAAAGATGCGAGACGAATCTGCTAAATATAAGGCGGATGGAGAAGACGATAAAGCCCGGAGAATGCTTGAAAAAATAAAGCCGTATCAGGAGGCGGTTTCAAAATTCTATCGGGTAACTTCACATAGACGGAGCTGGGTTTAATGTCATGAATTACAATGTATATAGAACGTCATCTAAATATGGACAATGGAAAACAGAACCCATTGGTGACGGATATCCAAATGCTGACGATGCTATCGCGGCACTTAAAGATTTTCAAGAAACATTAGAAAAACCGAAAGAACTTCATATCGGCGAAGATTCGGAGTTTAAAAAAGAACGTCATTGGATTTGATATGTCCGAATTCCTTACGAAACTAGATATGGAATTAATCCTAGATGCGTCAGGAATGCCCCTAGCTAATCGCTCAGGCCGTCAATTGTATCGACTGCTGGCCGATCTTGCCTATCAGTCTGACGTGGCCGCTATGCTCATCGTAGCGAAGGCCGGGTTCATTACAGACCTGGAATCTTGCCCTCGAGTGCCTTTCATCTATGATTCAGTCGGGGAAATTGTGCAAATGCCGGCTGTTATTCATGATAATCTCTATACGTTCCATCAGACTAGTAAAGATATTGCGGATAAAGTCCTAAGAGAAGCTGCGATTTTACAAGGCGTTTCGCACTGGAAAGCAGAGGCGATTTATTTAGGGGTTGATTATTTCGGGAGTTCAGCATGGGACAATCACTAGGATTGCCATTCGATGTAAATAAACCGCGCGATATGGCGCTTGACGTCTTGAGAGCGGAATTTAGATCAAAGGGATTGACGGTTTCTCAGATTGATGATAGGTATAGGATTTATCGGGTATTGATGAAACCTAGAAGGCTGGTTTTTCTTTCAGAGGTATCGACATTTGCTAGCTGCAGAAGAAAAATGATTGAGTTTGCGAAATGAAAAAAGCCCCTTGATTGGGGCTTTGTTTTTATTTGACCTTCAATTTATCAATTTGTGAAACATTAAACATACAGAAAAATGCTATTTGCTTTTGTGCATATGAAATCATAAGTTGATGCAATTGCATTAAGTTATCCCCTAAAAATACATGAAAATCAACCTGTATTCCGTCATAGTAAGTCCCTAATGAAGAATTGAAAATACCTAATTTATCTTTTGATATCGTGGTTTGGAATTCGATTTTCATTTTCTTTTCCTTTCACTGTTTGATTGTTTCTAGGGTTTGAGCTAGAATGTAAAGTTTCATGGGACAACCGTTATTTTTTACGTAACTTCGCGTGGCTTCTCGTCCCCACTTCTTTTTATTCTTTGCGGCGCGGATTGCAATTTGGGCGTGGGGGTGAAGATAAATTAGATCAAGGGTTTGAGAAATAGTTTTCATTTGTTCAAATTCTCCATATAAGAATAATCGGAACAGCTGGTACAGTTGGTACAGTAGGAACATGAGGAACATGCGGAACATGCGGAACACTTGGAACATGCGGAACATGCGGAACAGTTGGAACATGCGGAACATGCGGAACATGCGAAACAGTTGAAACAGTTGAAACAGTTGAAACAGTAATTATCATCTAAAAACTTTACCCTTTCATCAGCTTCTTTTTGCGATTTGAAACTATAAGACGAATTTCCTTTTTCAGTCACTGCTGAAAAATATATCATTTTTCTCTCCTCAGTTATTAATCAACAATTCCACTATAGCAAATCAAAGACGGAAATGCAAGCACTATTTCGCGTCTTCCTAATCGATGCTTTTTCTAGTGAATTTAGAATCGTAAAGTGGTGTATATATCATGAGGGAATATGAACATAGCACAGAATCAAGCGGATCTACAAAGACATCAAGCAAAATACCTTTTGCGTCGAATGTTCGGCATCCAGGACGGTGAAAGTAACGGCACCGTCGAGGCACTTGTCGATTGCATTATCGGCGCGGCTATCCTAGGAATGGCTATGCAAAAATTGCCCACAACAGGGGGCTTGACATCTTCAAATGCTGGGCGGAAATTGGGAGATTGACGGATGAGCAAGCCTGAGCCGATTCGATTGAATCCGATGCATCAGCGTCCAGGTCCTGGCCGTAGAATCGTTGTTCTGATGCGTGA
>DATKVL010000512.1:0-14962 GCA_035530115.1 Dehalococcoidia bacterium
CTGATGCCCGGGGCCAGGACTGAAGCCTTAAACCTGTTCTGGGGGAGCATATTGACCATTACGCAACAGGACATCATCTTTTTAGCCGTTACAACAGGTGTGATAGTTGGGCTGGTGTTCGTTTTCTACAAGGAAATTCAGGCAGTGATTTGCCATCGGGAAGTAGCTCTAGCCGTGGGCATACCGGCGACAGTCATTTTTTACGGCCTGTTGTTTTCCACCGGCGTGACCATAACTGCCTCGCTACAAAGTATTGGCGGTCTGCTTATCTATTGCCTTATTCTCAATCCTGCAGCCGCTGCCTATCAACTTACTTATAGCTTAAAGAAGATGCTCCTTATCGCTGTTGTTTTCGGTGTTATTTCCTGCTGGGCCGGACTCGCAGCCTCATATTTGCTCGACATTCCCTCAGGTGCCGCTATAGTGATAACTTCTGCTATTATCTTCGGTTTGGCAACGGCATTCTCTCCTAAGAGAAAAATGAAGAGATGGCAGCAAACTCAGGTGGCAGGTTAGCCATGCAACTTCAAGAATATTTCGATCAACTAGCCCCGACCTGGGATAAAGAGCTTACCCGGGAGAGGTTGAAGTGTCTGGGCAACATCGTCAAGGAATTGGGCATCGAACCCGGATATTATGTGCTTGATATTGGCAGTGGTACGGGCGTCCTTTTACCCTTTTTAATCGCAGAGCTGGGTGACGAGGGAAAAGTTGTAGCCCTGGATTTTTCAGCGGAGATGCTGGGTCAAGCGAAAGCCAAAAACTTCCAGCCTATAGTTGGTTTTGCTCAAGCTGATGTTCTCGCCATTCCCCTGGCTGACGATTCTGTGGACCTGGCTATGTGCAACAGTGTCTTTCCTCATTTTGACGACAAGGTTAGGGCATTAAAGGAAATAGCCAGGGTGCTCAGAAATAATGGCCGGCTGGTCATCTGCCACACCATGAGCCGAGAGATGCTTAACCGGCTTCATCAATCCATTGGTGGAATAGTTGCCGGTGACCTTCTGCCAGATGAATTTCAGCTCAGAGGGCTGATAAAGCAAGCTGGTTTGAGGGTAACCCATTTCCAGGACGGCCCGGACCGATATCTAGTTATTGCTGAGAAGAGCGCCCGCTAATGTTTAAGTAATAATCGTCTATGACTTCTTAATCACTGAGCTTCAAGCTCAAGGCTGATATCTAAAGCCCTGGCGGAGTGAGTAAGGGCGCCAATGGAAATAAAATCAACGCCGGTTTCAGCTACAGACCGAACATTGCCCAGCGTAATTCCACCCGAGGCTTCGATTAAAGCACGGCCATGAATGGATTTCACCGCCTTACGCATATCCTCAAGATTCATATTGTCAAGCATGACGATATCTGCCCCAGCTTCAATAGCTTCTAAAGCTTCCGACACGGCCCCGACCTCCACCTCGACTGGCAGACGCTGTGGAGCATTTTGCCTTGCTTTGGCTATAATCTCCTTGATATTCAATCCCTGGCTGCGGAGCGCCGCCAGATGATTATCCTTAATAAGTATGCCATCGCCTAAATTCATACGGTGATTCTCACCACCACCTACCCTGACGGCATACTTTTCCAGCGACCTCAAGCATGGGGTGGTTTTTCTGGTATCCATAATGCGCACCGGCAACCCTTCCACTCTTTCCACGTAACGATTGGTCTCCGAGGCAATCCCGCTCAAGCGCTGGAGAAAATTCAGGGCTATCCTCTCCGCCTTGAGAATGCTGGCAATGCTGCCTGACATTTTAGCCACTCTACTGCCTGGCTTGACCCTAGCCCCATCTTCTAGAAGAATCTCCACCTTTAACTCTGGATCAACTCGATGGAAAACCTGTTTAGCTACTTCTATACCAGCCAGTATGCCTTCCTTCTTAGCCACAATAAAGCCAGTCCCTCGCTGGTCGCTGGATATTAAGGCCTCGGTAGTGACATCACCCTTACCAAGGTCCTCAGCTAAGGCGCGGTCGACAGTTTCTTCAATCTGAGACTTACTTGATGACACTTCTTCTAAAAACACTGTGCCGTTGCCATTCTGGCGAAGTCTGTGGGAAATCTGTGCGGAAATGAGCGCCACGACTTTCTTCGCGGAGCAAAGCGGCCTCAGTCACGAGCCTGGCACATAATACCAAATTATTCAGTTCATAGGAGGGGCGGTCACTGGGTTGAGGCAGTAGGCTTTCCCAGGTAGCCAAAATGCTTGCCGCCTCTTCGAGGCTTTTGCCAGAACGAATGATTCCTACTTTATCCCACATAAGGGACTGCAGGTTGGGTAAATTAAGATGTGGTACCTTGGGCAGCACCTCACGTTCGGGGAGGCAATAGGAGATTGCTTCGTCGCTTTGCTCCTCGCAATGACGAGGAGTGGCAGTCATTTCAGTTCTCCGCATTACCCTCTTGCTGAAAACAACGGACTCAAGCAGGGAATTTGATGCCAGCCTGTTAGCACCATGCACTCCAGTACAGGCAGTCTCGCCAGCAGCAAATAACCCTGGGATATTTGTCTCCCCCCAATTATTGACCCTCACCCCTCCCATAAGGTAGTGAGCGGCTGGAGCAACGGGGATAAGTCCCTTGGTGATATCCAGGCCGTGGTCTCGACAGAAGCTATATATGCGGGGAAAGCGGGTGGTAATTAACCGAGATGGCAAATGAGTAACGTCCAGAAAAACTCTATCGCTGTGGGTCTTCTTCATCTCATAAACAATGCTGCGAGCTACTACATCTCTGGTCGCCAGCTCGGCCTCAGCAGCATAATCTGGCATGAAACGATGGCCTTCCACATTTTTAAGTATGCCACCCTCCCCTCTGACTGCTTCCGAGATGAGGAAAGGAGCTACTCCCGGCAGGCGAAGAACAGTGGGATGAAACTGGAAAAATTCCATATCGCTTATTTCGGCACCGGCTTCAAAAGCTAAAACTATCCCATCGCCAGTGACTACATCGGAGTTAGTGGTATATTTAAACAACTTACCAGCACCACCAGTAGCTAAGATGAGGAATTGGCAGTGATATTCTTCCACAGAGCCAGTGCGGCAATCGAGAGCTCTCACGCCAATTACCTTGCCATTCTGGACTAAAATTTCGCTAGCCAGGCAATTTTCTAAGACTTTGATAGGAGTAGAGCGCACCTGACGACTTAAGGTAACCTCGATATGCTCCCCGGTGGCATCTCCGCCGGCATGCATAACGCGTGGGACGCTATGAGCTGCCTCTCTGGTCAAGGTAATTTCACCGTCCAAAGTGTCAAAGGGCACTCCAAATTTGATTAAGTCAGTAATGCAATCGGCAGCATCATCAGTCAAAATGCGCGCTGCCTCGGAATCGCACAGGCCATCTCCGGCAGCCATAGTGTCTTTGAAGTGCAGCTCGGGAGAATCCTCTTTGCCCATGGCAACAGCAATGCCGCCTTGAGCATATCGGGTATTGCAGTCATCTATATTTCCCTTAGTCAGGATAAGGACGCTGCCCCGTTCTATAGCAAGCAAGGCAATATAAAGCCCGGCAATGCCACTGCCAACTATAATATAATCACAATAATTCGTTTTCATTTTCCCGCCATGTCCAGTAATTTACTAATCTCATTGTTGCTCTTGCCGCTCTCTCTGGAGAAGGAAAAACAGCTAAACCTTGGTTAATAATTTGCCTTCTCGTCTCAGCGATAGCTCTCCATTTCCAGCTTTCCATCTCCGCCAGACCAATTTCTCCCGTTTCAATAACACAGACTACAGGCTTACCATTCTTCTTAATTGCCATTAAGCTGTGCAAAAAGTTTGCTGCCAGCACTTTTTCCCATATATCATTGGACAGAGGGTCGTCCTGAGTCAAATTGGCAACTAAAATATCAAATCCGTCTTCACTACTGAGCCACTCCAGCAAGTTTATATCCACCACAGGTGTGCCTTGAAAAAGAGAGGCATCTATAGGATTTCTGACCCAATCCCACAGTTCGGGGACTTTCTCTTTAAGCTTTTTCCTGAACTCCACAGATAATTCTGGTAACTCGAAGCCTTCTTCTTCCCAGACATCAGCCGAGACCATACTCTTCCCACCTCCACCTCCAGCAACGATTACCCTCCTGCCGGTGATAGGTGGCAAAAAGGTAAATGCGACAACCTGGTCTATTAGCTCTTGAAAATTACTGACCATAATGGCCCCGTATTGCTTTAACACTGCTTGCCAAACCTTGACAGAGCCAGCTAGTGATGCAGTATGGGAGAGTGCTAATTTTGCCCCTGTTCTACCTCTTCCCCCCTTGAGAATTATGACTGGCTTCTTTTTCGCAGCCAGTGCTAACGCCTCAGCAAATTTCCCGCCATCTTTAACTCCCTCGATATAGGAAGCGATTACCTTCGTTTCATTATCAGAGGCAAAATAGTTTAATAACTCAACCTCGTCAATGTCTGAGGCATTACCATAGCTTATAACTTTACTGAAACGGACTCCTCTTAAAGCAGCGTAGCGGACAAATTCTCCGGCTCCCCCGCCACTCTGGAAAAATCCTCCCACCGGTCCACTTTCTCTGGGTAGCTCGTGGTTAAAAGACAATCCTAATTTTGGGTAATAGATTCCCATACAATTTGGCCCGAGAATTCTAATGCCCAGCCTTCTCGCTTTTTCCAGTATTTCACCTTGAAGCTTTGTCTCTTTATCTCTTCCCGTCTCTTTCAGCCTGGCTGTAAATAGGTGAACAAGCTTGACATTTTTCTTGCCACAATCCTCAAGCAAAGACAAAACACCTTTGGCAGGTATGCAGGAGATCACATAGTCCACGCTTGACTCAGGGACTTCTGTTAGCCTGGGATAGACTTTAAGCCCAAGAATCTCACTTGATGTTGGGTTCACTGGATAAAGTTTTCCCTGGAAGCCATGGTCTATAAGAAAACGCGTGAATTGGTATCCCCCGGAAAAAGGGTTTAAAGAAGCCCCCACGATAGCAACACTGCTGGGAGAAAAAAGGCGGCCTAGAGAAAATTCCTCAGGCATAAACGTCAGAATATTCCCTTACCACTTTCCTCAACTTCTTGTTTGCCAAGTATACTGCTTCTAGCAACCTTCATTGTTGCTCCTGACTCTATTTTCAGAATTGCAGTATCTTCACCAAGCCTTTCAATTTGCCCATAAATCCCGCCAGCTATAATCACCCTGTCTCCCGCTCTCAGTTCCTTCGTCATTTCCTCGTGTTCTTTTTGTTGCTTTTGCCTCGGCCTGATCATCAAGAAATACATAACGGCAAAAATTGCTACCAAAAAGATAACCATTCCCCATGTTTCCATGATGTACCCTCCTTTAATTAATTATATTTTAACTTGGCTCCCAGCGACCAGGGACTTGTCTTTTCAATCTGGATTCTCGCTAATTGGCCCAGCCAGTCGCCAGAATCCTCAAAGAATACCAGCTTATTGCTCCGGGTGCGCCCAAACCATTTCCCCCCCTTCCTACCTTCTACCAGTATCTCCACTTTTTTGCCCTGAAGTTGTGAATTAATCTCGCTAACCATAGCTGTTTGAAGCTCTTCAATCTTATTGAGCCTTTCCTTCTTAACCTCCGCAGGGATGTCATCTTGATATTCCCGCCAGGCAATGGTGCCAGAGCGAGGAGAATAAGCTGCCACATGAACAACATCAAACTTCATTTCCTTGACCAGAGATAGGCTATGTTCAAATTGCTCTTCTGTTTCTCTAGGAAAGCCAACGATTATATCTGTGCTCAGGGATATTTGAGGGACCTTGCGGCGAACAGTGTGAACAAGTTCTCTATATTGTTCCACGGTATACCCTCGCCTCATAGCCCTCAATATGTCGTCATCACCAGCTTGAACCGGCAGCTCCAGATGCTCACAAACTTTGTTTAGAGAAGCCATAGCTTCAATGAGCTTCAGGCTTATATCCTTGGGATGATTTGTCAGAAAGCGAATCCTGGCAAGGTCATCTATGCTGCTTAATTCGCCCAGCAAATCAGCAAGGTCGGGATGCTCGGGCAAATCGTGCCCGTAAGAATCAACATTCTGTCCCAGCAAGGTTACCTCTTTTATGCCTCGTCTTACTAGCTCCTCTACTTCACGGACTATTTCCCCCACAGGGCGACTCACCTCCCTTCCCCTCCTGTAGGGGACAATGCAATATGAGCAAAAATTATCACAGCCCTGGATGATGGGGATAAGAGCGCATGGCGAGGGAGCTATCCAACCGTCATTGCGAGGGTAGCGAAGCAATCTCTGCTCAATAGGTATGCCTTGCTCGTGCCCCCAGGCAATTAACTCAGGGTAATCGCTAGGCTTAAATAGTAAGTCAACGTGAGGAAATCGTCTATTCAATTCCTGGGTGTCGGAGTTGACCAGACATCCGGTAACAAGTATCTGGAGATTGGAATTTTCATTTTTCAGACCTTTCAACAGATTCAGGGTGCCTAAGACCTTATTCTCAGCGCTTTGCCTTACCACGCAGGTGTTGAGAACAACTAAATCGGCATTGGAAAAAGAAGTCGCTGCCTGATAGCCAGCAGAATCTAAGTAGCCAGCTATTTGCTGGGATTCTGCCTTATTCATCTGGCAGCCGATGGTCCAAATAAAATAGCGTGGCATAATGCTATTGTCTTCCCTTCAGCTTATATCTATTCGATGATTATATCATCTAGAGGTCGATTCGACACGTGCTCAGTGGATCATGTTTGGGTGAATTAAGTGAAAGCCACAACTGACAACGAGGTTGTGTCCAGTCATAGCGCTGGAATCATCTGAAGCCAGAAATACAACACAAGCCGCTATTTCAGATGGTTCGGCTATTCTCTTCAGGGCATTATTGTCCGTGATCTTACTCATCATTTCTTCGTAGGAGATACCGGCATCGGCAGCCGAAACCCTCACCCAGTCCTCAAATTCTTGAGTCCGAGTAGCGCCAGGGCTGATGCAGTTAACACGAATACCGAATCTACCGACTTCGATAGCCAGCGTTTCCGTAAAGCCAATTACGCCCCATTTGCTAGCGACATACGGGCTTTCTTTGGGAACTCCAGATATTCCCGCCACGCTGCTAATGTTGATAATATTACCACTTTTGCGGGGAATCATATATTTAAGTGCCTCTCGAGAGCAAAACATAATCCCGGTCAAATTTATCGCCAAACTATCATGCCACTCCTTTAGATTCATATCGACTACATCAGCGTTATTAAAGGTACCCCTGGCAGCATTATTTACCAATATATCAATCTGTCCAAAGTCTTTGATAGTCTGAGCTACCATCCGCTTTACCTGCTCATGGTCAGAAATATCGGTTTGTATCGCCCTTGCCTTACCGCCTCTAGATTTGATGTCTTTAGCTGCCTGTTCCAATCTGGAGAGGTTACGAGCGGCTATGACCACGGCCGCTCCTTCGTTAGCCAAGGCTAGGCTAATGGCCTTCCCTATGCCAGTCCCCCCACCAGTAATAATAGCTACTTTATCTTTTAGTTTCATAGGTTCCATCCTCCTCAGTTGTTTTCAATTTCAGTCTACTTGTACCTGCCCCCAGGCCCGGTGGTGAAGTGGAATATAGGTCTATCTACTCTCCTGATAATCAATGGGCAGTGCTTCATTCCTTTTGGGACAAAGACCAGACAGCTTTTGGTGAGTATATGCTTTTCGTCCTCCAACCATAATTCGACTTCTCCACACAAGTCCTGCGGATCTTCCCGATTAGTTCCACAAAATGTTATGACTTCGTCAAAATGGTGTGCTCAATAACCATACCCTAATATTCCCGCCAATTCCAGCTCATTCCCCCTTTGAACACATTTGCGTTCATTTCATTACTAATGAACAGATTGGCTTCCGGGAAGCGTTTAACCATGGCGTAATAGAAACCGGCTACGTTTTTCGTTCTTGCCAGTTCCTCTTCAGTAGCGACAAGATAGTCCTTGGTGAAATCGAACGAACTGGAGTCGAAGGGCATTCCCAGTTTCTGATGGCCAGGAATTATTACCTCAGCATCCAGTTTCCCCAAGCGTTCAATATCCCGTATCCATTGCTGTCGTTCTTCGGCAGTAAGCTCGCAGGTAAAAGGATGTGCTTGGTTGAAAAGAACATCACTGCCGACTAGAGTCCGTATTGAAGGAATCCAGACTACTGTATTATATTTCATGTCCCCCATTACTTCGGGGATAATCTCAATACGTTCCCCTTCCAGTTCGAAGTAGTTCTCGGTGAGAGACTCAATTTTGGTTGTTTTTCTGGGTACGTTTATGACTCCTATTACTTTCTCCCAGTGTTCCATTTTGCCAAAAAACTGTTTGTTGATGACACGGGCTACCGAAGTGAGCGCTACAACCCGGGCTTCCGGGAAGGCTTCAGCAATGGTGCCCAATCCAAAGTAATGGTCGGGATGCGCATGGGTAATGTAAATCGTTTTAAGATATTTGCCTGTTTCCAATATTTCTGCGATTACTCGGTGGGCATTTGACAACGTCCACTGTGCATCGATGAGAACAGCATCATTTTTACCTGTCACGATTACGGAGGCTACCTCGAAACCACTTTCGTCGCTAAAGAAGACTTTTGTTGCTAATGAGTTCCGCCCGTGCGTATTAAGCCTAATCTCCATAAGCTATCTCCTTCCCGACAAAGCTTTCTTGACTTCAAAGACAGCGACTCAGATTGGAATGAGATGTCCTTGTTTCAATACTTGCCAAGACATCACCAACTTTCTTTCGTTCTCAAGCAGCACCCAAGGAATTCTTGGGGCAGAGTAGCCCGAGGATTTGTTGTGGATAGTGTATTATACACCTGCTCCCGACCCGGTGGCTCGGCTCTCAGTTCAGCGATATTTTGGTTTTCGTATCTGTGCATAGGACAGTGTTACTTGGCATCAGCTAACCGATGATTATTTCATCGAGGGGGCGCTTGGGCACATGATGCACCTCTTCACTATCACGCCAGTACTTGGTATCTCCGCCGGGTCCAACCGTTTCTATTACTACCTTCTCTTTAGGTTTGCCCAGAGCCAGGACAAGTAGGATCTCATACCGCGGCGGTATTTCTAAAGCCTTACGCAGTCCTTCCTTTCGTATATTAGCGATGATACAGCCACCTAAACCCTTCTCAGTCGCCCCCAGCATGATACTCTGGGCGGCTATCCCGGCGTCGTAATCCCAAAACCGGCTTATCTCTGTGTCTCCCAGAATAATAATGTATGCCGCTGGTCTTTCCCCTTCAGCGGGACCAGACCAGCCCGTGAGATATGCGCCCAATGTCAGATGTGGGAATATCAGCGAATTCCTTTGAGGCTCGCAGGAAAGGATATATTTAAGCGGCTGCGCATTTCTTGCCGATGCTGAGAGTCGGGCAAGGTCAACAAGTTCTCTCAAAGTTTCAAGTTTTATGTCAACTTCCTGATAAAACCGCCGACAGCTTCTGTTCTTTAATATTAAATCTCGTATCATCCTGAGCCCTCCTGAAATCATCATAATCAAAGTGCAGGGTCTAATGATAACATTTCCAGATTTGGTGGGCTAACCATCTATCACTCGATCTACAGGCTTCCTACCGAATACGTATGAAATTCTGAAAAATTTCGAAAACCCCTTGACAGCGCAGGGGGTGATAAATAATACTTCAAGCTAGAGATCTTAGAAGAACCGAACTGTTACTAAGGAGATGGGATATGAAGATAATACTTAGTTCGAAGAGACACCATTACGTGGCAAAAGTTAGCACCTTTTTGGTTACGGTAGCTTTAATTGCCGGGATGGTAGGTTGTGGTCTGCCTGTTCCTCCGGTTGAACCTCAATACATCACCCAGGTCGCTGCAGGCGACTTTCACACGGTGGGGCTTAAGTCCAACGGCAGGGTGGTCGCCGTGGGAGACAACTTCTACGGGCAGTGCAGTGTCAGTTCCTGGAGGGACATCATCTATGTCGACGCAGGCGGCATTCACACGGTGGGGCTTCAGGACGACGGCACCGTGGTCGCCGTGGGACGGAACAACGACGGGCAGTGCGCTGTCTGGGGCTGGACAGGCATCATTCAGGTCGCTGCAGGCGGGTATCACACGGTGGGGCTTAAGTCCGACGGCACCGTGGTCGCCGCGGGATACAACTACTACGGGCGGTGCGATGTCGGCGGCTGGACAGGCATCACCCAGGTTGCCGCAGGTCATTTGCACACGGTGGGGCTTAAAACCGGCGGCACCGTGGTCGCCGTGGGATATGACTACTCCGGGCAGTGCGATGTCGGCGGCTGGACGGGCATCGTCCAGGTCGCCGCAGGCAAATTTCACACGGTGGGTCTTAAGACCGACGGCACCGTGGTTGCCGTGGGATATGACTACTTCGGGCAGTGCGATGTCGGCGGCTGGACGGACATCGTCCAGGTCGCCGCAGGCAGTAGTCACACGGTGGGGCTTAAGACCGACGGCACCGTGATCGCCGTGGGATCCAACGGCTTAGGGCAGTGTGATGTCGGCGGCTGGATGGACATCGTCCAGATCGCTGCAGGCGGCGATCACACAGTGGGGCTTAAGTCCAACAGCACCGTGGTCGCCGTGGGATCCAACTACTCCGGGCAGTGTGATGTCGGCGGCTGGGCAGACATCATCTAGGTCGCCGCAGACAGCGATCACACGGTGGGCTTAGGGACGGCGGCATCGTGGTCGCTGCGTGCGCCGATAATGAGCTCGCCAAATGGGATCTGTTCTAGGCAGTGCCGTAGTATGGCCTGACTGTGCTCAGCACCTGAAAGGTGCGTGCCAATCTCCATCCCTCACCCACCCCACCGAGGTTGCTTCGTCGCTTCGCTCCTCGCAATGACAGAGAGAGGAAGATCTTCCTCCTTTATTCGGTCATTTTTAGGACTCCTGCCCCACGCATTTTCCCTTCCTTGAGCAGAATTAAGGCTTCATTGGCCTCTTCCAATTTAAATTCCTGGGTTTCAGGGACAATGGGAATTTCGGCAGCCAGGGGAAGGAATTCTTGAGCATCCCTTCTGGTGACGTTAGCCACACTTTTCACTTCTTTCTCATACCAGAGATGCTCGGTGTAGTCTAATTCCGGAATAGGCATCGTCTTGCGAATGGCATTTACGACCACCCTTCCCCCCTTTTGTAAGTTCCTTAGAGCTTCACGCACCGGCTCTCCCACGGGGGTAAAGTCGATGGCGCAGTTGAGCTTTTCAGGGGGTGTATCGCCCGTCGCCCCAATCCAGTCCGCTCCCAATTTCCTGGCTAAATCCTGGTGCTCTCTCTGGTTAGGTCGGGTAAAGACAAAAACCTTGCCGTCGGGATATTTATATTTAGCAACTTGGATGACAATATGAGCGGAGGCTCCAAAGCCATAAAGTCCAAGCACTCTGCCGTCTTCCATCCCTGAGAGTCTTAAGGCTCGGTAGCCAATCACTCCGGCACATAAAAGCGGAGCGGCCTTCACATCGGTAAACCTTCCGGGAATTGGATAGGCAAAGTCCTCTGATACTACGGTATATTGGGCATAGCCTCCATGGGCATCCTTCCCCGTCCATTTTGCCGTGTCACAGAGGTTTTCCTCGCCTTTGAGGCAAAAGGAACAACGACCACAAGCCCAATTAATCCAGGCAATTCCCACTCTATCGCCCTTTTTGAATTTGTTTGCCCCCGGCCCCAGGCCTTCCACCCTACCAACAATTTCGTGACCTAAAATCATGGGAAATCGGGAAGGAGAAACCCGGCCTTCAATTTCGTCAAGCTCGGTGTGGCAGACTCCACAGGCAGAAACCCTGACCAATATTTGACCCTGCCCGGGAGTAGGTTGGGGTAATTCCACCAGCTCCAGAGGTTTTGCTTCGACTGAGGAGATTTTCTCAAGCACCATCGCTTTCATTTTTCCACATCCCTTCCCTTTAGACAGCAAAACATCAAGCTGCTTTTATGTCATACCTGCAGTGCGCACTAAATAGCTCTGATACCCCCTCATACCACGAAGATGCTTTCATAAAGATTTTCCGAGATTTCGGCAAAATTTTCCCTGTAAAGCTTCATCGTTTCGGGGAGATAGTCCAGTATGTCCTGCGCCGTTATCCCGTCCTCACCTTTATCTACAGCAGCAACATCGCCAGAAAATCCATGGATAAACACGCCCATTCTCACCGCGTCCTCAAGGGATAATCCTAGACCATACATAGCCGCAATAGTTCCCGTCAGGACATCGCCGCTCCCAGCCGTGGCCATGCCAGAGTTGCCGCTTACGTTGATGAAAACAGTTCCATCGGGATAGCCTATGAGGGAATTGGCTCCCTTTAAGATAATTAGGGCATTGAGTTCCCTTGCCGTGCGTTGCAAAACATCTATCTTATTTTTATTTATATCGCTTATCTCCATTTTGGTAATTCTGGACATCTCGCCCAGATGCGGTGTAAGTATCGTTGGTGCTTCCCTCTTTTTTATTTTCCCCAAGTCTTCAGCAATGGCAGTAATTCCATCGCCGTCTATAAGCAGAGGCTTGTTAATTTTGGGGGTTAGCTCACGCACCAGCTCTTGTGTCTCCCGGGCTAAAGAAAGACCAGGACCCAGGACCACCATGTCCACTCCTTGAGAAAATTCTAAAAGCTCATCCTTACTCTCTAGTGCTATGCTTCCTGAAGGCGTCTCTTTTTGGGGAACAAAGACAATTTCGCTTCCCTTGCTTGCCAGGAATGGTGAGATGGATCTGGGTGTTGCCAAGTAGGAGAGCCCGCCTCCTGCTTTGAGGAAAGATAGGGCAGAGAAGTATGGCGCACCAAGATAGCTTGAAGAGCCGGCAATAAAGAGAGCCTTTCCATAGCTGCCCTTGTGGGTATCTCTGGCTCTTTCCGGAAGCTTTACGGGATTATTGATTGCCACCTTTATGGCGTGGGAATTATAGAGAGCAGGTGGAAAAGATATATGCGAAACATACAACTCTCCGCAGTGCTCATACCCAGGATAAAGCATATTCCCCAGCTTGGGAAGCCCGAAAGTCACAGTATAATCTGCCTCTACTGCCACACCCATCACCTCCCCAGTATCGCCATTTATGCCTGAAGGAATATCAACACTAAACACTGTATTTTGGCTCTCGTTTATCAGTTGAATCACATCTTTGTATATCCCTCTGACCTTTCGGACAAGACCTGTGCCAAATATGGCATCCACTATGGCGTCACAATCAAGGAGCTCAAGTATTACGGAGTCGATTGAGCTGACCCGAGACATCTCTATGGGCATTCTGGATACTATTTCAAAGTTCTTTTTTGCCGCCCCTCTAAATTTGGTTTCATCGTCTAGAAGAAAGACCTTTGCCTCTCCACCATTAGAGTGAATCTTTCTGGCAACAACCAACCCGTCCCCTCCATTGTTACCACCACCACAAAGGACAACGAATTTGTTGTTCTTTATGCCGAATTCCTGCAACATGACGAAGTACACTGCCTGCCCGGCGTTCTCCATCAAAAGGTCTTCCGAAATGCCAAATTCCTCCGTAGCACGCCTGTCCAGGTCTTTCATTTCATCCACCTTAGCTACTTTCATTTTCACCCCCTTGCCAGAGATTGACTCGAAGTCCATATTTAAGTATGGCACATAAAGTACTCAAGTAGAATGGTACCTCACTCTTGATAGAAAGCACAAGGGTAACACGCAATCCAGCGGATATATCACTTCATCAGACAAGTGACTTTATTCTTTTGAGCCATCCCGACAGTCTGAGGCATATGGTAGCTTTGGCAGCTACTATAGCAGCTCACTAGAGATCTATGGGCTGAAAACTGGCGGCCGACAATTACCGATAGTATAATACACCTATTCATAGGATTGGCTAACATGGGGAAGAAAATTCGGATAATAGCGGGGAAGGTTGAAGCAGAGGCTGAGCTAAATGATACCAAGACGGCTCAAGCAATCTGGGAAGCATTGCCCATTGAAGGCCGCATCAACCTCTGGGGAGACGAAATATATTTCTCGATTCCTCTTAGCCTTGGGTTAGAGGCTGGACAAGAATTGGTAAGCATAGGAGATTTAGGCTACTGGCCTGACGGCAATGCGTTTTGTATCTTCTTCGGTCCCACTCCTGTAAGCCGAGGGGACGAAATTCGCCCGGCAAGCCCGGTTACTGTGTTCGGTAAAGTCATCGGCGACACCACTACATTCAAAAAAATAGCCGAAGGAACGGAAATCACCATCAGGAGCAAGGAATAGTTTTCTGAATATCATTTAGGAGGTAAGGACGTTGGCAAACAAAGCAGAGACTAAGCAAGTACTGGTCATTTTGGGTAGTCCGAGGAAAAAGGGAAATAGTTCCACCTTAGCAGCCCGGATTTCGCGAGGGGCAAAATCCGCTGGTGCAGAAGTGGAAACCGTGTTTCTTCAAGCCCTGAAAATTAGTCCCTGCAGGGGCTGTAACACTTGCCAAAAGCATGATAGCAAAGGATGTGCGAACAAAGATGACATGCAAGAAATATACCCGAAGTTAATAAAGGCAGACGCCTGGGTCATTGCCAGCCCGGTTTATTGGTTTACAATGTCCGCTCAGACAAAGATATTTATGGATCGCTGTTACGCACTCCCTGCTTATGCAAAGAATCCTTTTGCGGGTAAACGGATCGCCATTGCAATGAGTTACGGGGATGTTGATCCGGTCAAATCCGGGTGTGTTAATGCGTTGCGAACATTTCAAGATGCTTACCGTTACACAAGATCAAAGATCGTTGGTATGGTGTACGGCAGTGCGATGAAGGCCGGTGAAATTGAAAATAATGAAGCATTAATGCGGGAAGCTGAAGAACTGGGGAAACTGCTGGTGAGCCGTTAATTGGACAACAATGTCTAAAGGTATGATGCCCCAGAATTTTTGAGGCCGCTGGCGAAATCTTCTGCTTGTCTTAAGTCTTCGGCATTGGGCCTGCCCTTGTTTACTCCACCGACGAGCTTAGTTGCCCTGTATGTATCAAGTCCCCGACAAGAAAATTCGCCGATGATATCGAAACCCTTCCGTTGCAGTTTTT
>DATKVL010000513.1:0-1748 GCA_035530115.1 Dehalococcoidia bacterium
GGGCGCGCAGGAGAGCTATAGCTTCAGCGGGATGTTCGCAGGGGAGGACATCGACCCGGACACGGGGCTGACCTACCAATGGAACCGCTGGAGGAGCGAAGACGGGTCACGGTTCATCTCCGAGGACCCTATCCAGGACGGGACGAACTACTACGCTTACGCCGCTAACTCGCCGCTGTGCTACACAGACCCTTGGGGGCTCGATGTCGGATTCGAGGGGCATGAGGGAAGCAATGAGCAGGCCGCAGCCCAAGGTGGGCAGCCTGGCGGAGAGCATGGGGGAGGTAACGGAGGAGGATATCATCTAGAAACGCGTACTGAATCGCTATACACCACGACCGGATATGCAGGTCGCATAACATATAGCGTGATGGTAAAAGACAACCCTTCTACCCAAGCGACGAACAATGCAGGAGGTAACGCGGCAGCACCGTATGATCCAGGCACTTCATCTGTCGCTGGTACACCTATATCACCGTCGTCATCACAAAATCCATCCAGTGGAAACCATAGTGGACATGGAGGCGGTGGCAATGGATCTTCTATTTCTAGCCAATCGACGCGGACGATACCTCAGCTTATAGCGCAGGGCGCCGTGCAGAGCTGGAATAATGCAGTGACGGCAGCTAACGCTGTATCGCAGTTTATATTTGGTAAGGATGTCGGTGAGGCGGCAGATGAAGTCGTTATGGCTCTTGGTCCATTAGCGGGGACCGAAGAAGCGATATCGCAAGCAATCGCGGCGGCGAAAAGTCTACCTTCAGCGTTTAGGGCATTAATACCGGCCGAAAGAAGTGAGGCTGCTGCGGTTAGTCCAGGTGCTATTGATCTGCAGTGGTTTGCTAGTAGGATTAATATCGGATCACTAAAAGAACTGAAACAGTTAGTGCAGGAACTTTCAAAGCCTGGTTCAAAGCTATCACAACAGGAGTTAGACGAACTAAGAGGTCTTGTCGATGAATACGGTGGGACATTGAGGCTTGATCTAGAAGGAGTCAAAGGTTCAGGTGTTCCTCCTCATGCCCACATCGAAGGGCTGGGATCGAAGGTAAAGAGTCGACATATTTGGCTCGAGGATGGTGTCCAATGAGTACCGCTCGACCATCAGTATTCGTGGAGGTTCTCCTTTCCTTTGTTCATCTTATTGGTGCCAATGTTATTAAGTACGACTTTGATAACATGAGGTTGCATGGCACGATTGGTTGGGAGGATGAGGAAGATACTCAGGATTTCGAATGGACTCCGCCTGATCAAGGCTTTAACCCAGAGGGTTGTGTTCGGCTCATCGAATACATAGCCTCGCAGAGGTTGCTACATGGTGATAGGTTCCTTGTTTCAAGACAATCTCTTGAACAAACCCTCGCAAGAGCCGGATGGACAATCTGTGACGTTAATAGTGCTATTGATTCCATCTGTTCGATTCGTATTCATATGATTGATGAAGGCGAAGTGTCGGATAGCTTTTTTGTTCACTTCTAGTTGTGAATGACGGTTGTTAATTTTAGATCAAGTACTAGAAGAAAGCCTCGGCCCTCAAGGCCGGGGCCTTCATCCTCCGAACTCCGCGAGGGACAGTGCTCGGTTCAATCGGCCGGTAACCGTCAAAAAACCACGTCATGAGTTGGAAACTGAAGTTTCGGTATACGATAGGGCAGCGTAGCGATCATTGAAAAGATAGAGAAGGGAACAAAGCTCGATAGGGCCGAATGGGGGTAGCGGAACCCACCGCAGGCGCGAGATTGGGCAGA
>DATKVL010000514.1:0-1119 GCA_035530115.1 Dehalococcoidia bacterium
GCACGACACACATTATGTTTCTTACCATAGTGTCTGCAATTACCACAAATCTGTTTCATCTTGGGCACTCATTGCACTGGCGCTTGTCGGCATCCTTGTCGTCAGGATAGCATGCACAGTTGCTTTCTGGTTGTTCGGCCATGCGGTGGATTATTTCCAAGGCCCACCTCACATGCGTAATTCCACAATTCACTTCTTTGTATACTTCTTCCAGCACTTCCCTGCGCCACTGGGCTTTCTGCTCTGCAAGCCAGTTTGAGCTATCGGTGGATGCGATGGCTTTTTGTGCTATGTCTATCACATCGCCATTCGCTCGTTTTTCACAACTTGCAATTAAGCCTAAAGCCTCCCGCAACCGTGCATTGTCAGCCTGAAGCTGCTCGACTTTGGATTGTAATTCTGAATACGATTGTTTATCTGTTTCATTCATGTTGTCGCTTTTGCAATGAGGGCAGTATGGGCCGTCGAAATCATCACCGCCTGTTGCACCTCCACCGCAATGCTCTGTACTACCGACCCACCCACATTCATTGCACTCTACTCTATACCATTCGCTCATCTCATCTCTCCTTCAGTTCTTCTTCGGTTGGTCGGCGGCAGTAGTTCCAAGGTACTGTTTTCCCATTTCTACTTTCTTATTCATGGCTATTCTCCTTGTTTGTTAGGTGTGGTTAGAGCAGGCATTTAATAGCTAGAATAATTATCACTCCAACTATCCACGATAGAACAAGTAATTCTAATAGCATCATGGCTGATCCTTGATAACTGGGTTCGGGCACGGTATCCAGTAAGTAAATGGCCATGTATTTTCGCCCTTAGAAAACGATCTCTGTTTTGCCTGCACGTCACTCCAACAAGTTTCATGCCAACCATATTTTCTAGTGTACCCAATAAAGTGTGAGTCATCTTGCGGGGCTGTTGATATTGGTCTTGGCTCCTGACTAGCCTTGATGATAGCTTCGAGTTCTGCAATCTTCGCCTTCAACTCCACCTCAGCCGGTATTTGCGCGTGGACGAACATAGGCCAGTAACCTAATGGTAGTTGGTTAGCTTCACTCCACGAAATTCTGTGAGATAATGTTCCACCATCATTTTCTTCAACGACCACTAGCAGCACAG
>DATKVL010000515.1:0-1486 GCA_035530115.1 Dehalococcoidia bacterium
CAGGCTCACCTGCCGATGGGTACAGCAGTCAGCGTGGGCATCGCCAACAAGGCCGTAGTCTTCCTCAAGGATACCTTCGACTACAGCTTCCTTTTTCGTACCCTTCTCTTCACTCATACAGACGGCAATTATTTTAGCCATTGAGCATTATCTTTTCAGGTGGGTGGGGCTATCAGTTTGACTTTGAGGTTCTCGTTTTACAGTTCTTTCTTGAGTATCTTCTCTTTAAGAGTCTCCCACTGTTCCTTGGTGAGGACACAGCTATTGCCCTTCTCTCCTATTTCCACCTGCGCATCTGTGACCCTGACCACCGGGCAACACCCACCTTCACTGCATAGACTTACAACTTTCATTTTTCTTTATACCTCCTTTCGTTTTAAGAATCGGGCTCTCGTTAGCCCCACCGCGACAGGGATAACTTATTATACAATTATACACGATTAGCAACCGCTATTTCTTCTATACCTTTATACCTCACACGCTATATCAACGAGAAGCAATAGCCCAGAGCCAGAGACAGCACACAGACGACCGCTAGATAAATAGCCAGAATCTTGCCACCGAACTCCTTTCTCAGGACCAGCATAGTGCCCCAACTGGTAATCGGACCCACCAATAGGAGCAGCATTCCCGCGCCGATATTCATTCCCTGCGACACGAAGGCGTGGACCAGGGGAACGCTGGCTGTGGAGCAGATATACATGATTAAGCCGAAGCCAAGGCTGAAAAGATACCCCAATCCTCCACCGAAATGAGCGCCAACGAACTCTCCCACCGGAGCCACCGCCGCTACCAAAGCCGCCAGGGCCAGACTCAGAAGCAACTCCGGCCCAATTTCCTTGACCATGTCCACAAAGGCATATCTGAACACATGCTTTACTCGGTGAGCAATATTCCGAGAGCCTCCCATATATCCCTCTGGACTATCTTCAAAAACTTGCTGGCAGTGAGAACAGCAAAAGTAATACGTCTCCCCGCCATATTCTGTTTTAGCCGCTTTTCCCACCTTGACATTCATCCCGCAAACCGGGTCGAGAGCCTGCTGTGCTGGAGGAACAAGAACTTTGGCTTTGCCCTCGACCTTATTTCCCACCAGCCCCATGACTAAACCCATGGCTATCACGGCAAAGAAAATGAATACGGTAAACCTTAATCCCAGGAAACCATAGGTGACGAGAAGTGCAGTTATGGAGGTTGCTGGCGTTGCCACCAGGAAGGCTAGAACTGGTCCCAACCTCGCCCCCTTCTGACGCAGGCTCACCGCTACCGGGAGGGAACCGAGACAACAGATGGGAAGGATTGTCCCGACAAGGGTAGAGTAAAGGATTGGCTTCACACCCCCTCCACCGAGGCGTCTCTCCACCCATTCCGAGGGAATAAATTCGTGAATTAAGCCGCTCAGTAGAAACCCTATCGCCAGGAAGGGCAATACATCAAGGAAATAATCCTTGAATACTATGAAATACTGGACTACCAACTATTTACC
>DATKVL010000516.1:0-1056 GCA_035530115.1 Dehalococcoidia bacterium
AGTTGGTGATGTAGGGGTAACGGTATTTGCAGATCGAGACATCACTGCTGTAAAGAACACAGCAAAGCAAGCCAACCCAAATTCAAACAGACGTTTTGATGTGGCAGACGGTTTGTATCTTGGTGGGATGCTGAACGGCATTCCTTCCCAGTACATTCAGTTTTTGTCCAACAAGATACAGATCACATCACCAACTGAAATTGATTTGAATGCTCCACTTGTAACAGTAACTGCTCCAGAAATTGACTTATCGAGTTGGGCAGGTATCACAGTTGCATGGCCAACTAATGCAACAATTCCAGCAGGGTGGTTACAGTGCCCAACTGCACAAACACTTGTGAGTCTTTCATCTTATCCAAGACTGATTGTGTTGGGAACTTCATGGGGAGGTGACGGTGTAAATACGGTAGGTCTTCCGTACTTTGCGGCGGGATATGTTCCGTATCAGGGGACACCTGGTGTGCTGACTCACGGAGTAGTAATAAATCACATTCATTCTGGTAGTTTTGTAGGTGAAGGTGCCGGGTATAACTGGGTTGGTGGCAGCCCTTCATTTAGTGTTGCTACTACTACTGGAAACCCTACAAATGGTGGCCCTGACAATCTCGCCGCCGGTATGGGAACAAGGTTCATAGTTAAATATTGAGGAGAATTAAAATTCAAACCATTCTGCTTGATCCAAATGCATGGGATTTGCTTATTGACTCAGGTGGCAATATTGCCATGGCTTCAAACCCATATGCAATTTCACAGGATGTTGCAAGTGCTGTTCGACTTTTTCTTGGTGAGCTTTACTACAACACCAACAAAGGCATGCCTTACTTTCAACAGATACTGGGCAAGAGCAGTCCACAGGCAATTATGAAATCACAAGCAGAGAAAGCTGCTCTTACTGTTCCTGAAGTGGTACAGGCAAAGTGCACATCACTGTATGTTAATTCAAGCAAAACGTTGTCTGGTGTGATTGAAGTTATTGATGTAAATGGAACAGCACAAAACGTTACATTCTAAGGAAATATAATGAGCAACGTACCTCAAATACAATTTCCACCAACT
>DATKVL010000517.1:0-1273 GCA_035530115.1 Dehalococcoidia bacterium
GGTAACTGTAACGTTAATAGTCCGATCATCAGCGAGAGAACGTCAGGAACAGCAGTGTCGGACACTCCAACACCATGAAGAAAATAAACCGCGTCAGCCACAAAAGCGGTTCCAACACTTGTATGTGCTGTACTATTCCAGTAAATAATAAAACCTCCAGCGGATAACCCATTGACCAAGTATCGCAATTCGTAGCGCACACTTCCGTTAAGAGAATCTTCGTCTATCTCTGCAGTGCTAAGTACACCACCTCTTGTTTCTCCTGCGTCATTGATAAATTCGCAACTATCGAGAGAACCGAACCACAAGAAACCAAGAATATAATTTTTCGCGCCTAATTGAAGAGTGCCTGTATAATAAGAAAAGACCCAATCTCGATCGTTAAGATTATAGCCATACTGAGAAAATGCTGTAAGGTCCGTCATGTTCCAGTCTTCTGATGCACTAAACCCAGCAAGAAGAACAGAATCAACAGGAGTGACAATGTCGGGTTCATCGCCCAGCCCTGCTAAATCGGCAGGAACAGAAACAACAAGACCCAAAAAGATAATGATAAACGTGATAGCGAACATAAAACCGCGCATTTCAGCCATATATGGTTTACCCTCCTATGGCCTTTGAGGATACTAAAGCGATTGCAAGCACAGTTATTGCAATGGTCATTATTAAAATCCAGAAGGGTAACCATCCCAAGCCGAGGACTACACACTCACCAAGAAAAGTCATAATGAGCCATATCGTTACTGCGTTTTTACCTCTTGATAAATACATTGTTGGAATTAGAAGCGTGAAGATAATAACTAGTGAAAGAATAAGTTGTGCGGTCGTTTCATTGATTCCAGTAGCATCAGCGAAATATGATGGTATATCTTCGAGTGACATTATAATCCCTACTCTGTACTATACTAAGATGTTAATTAATGAATCGGAAAGAAAAGGAAGGGCGAATTAACGCCCTTGATTTTGTACTTCTGTTCAGGAAGTGTATTTCACTGCCGCCCAGATCCCAACCATTCCGCCCAGAACGAGCGCGATGTAGTAGAATGAGGGAAGATATGTTGCTAGGAGTATGATCACTGTCGCAAGTGGCATACTGCCTAGGGTTGTGGCGTTAATTTCAGTTACTGCGGCAATCACCGTGGGACCGAGAGCAACACCAATTAGCACGAAGATAACCACACCAAGCACACCCATGATGATGTCAGTTATCATGCTAGAGATTCTTGAACTCATTTTTTTGACTCCTAAATGTATTTATTAGGTAGTTAATAAC
>DATKVL010000518.1:0-14592 GCA_035530115.1 Dehalococcoidia bacterium
AGAATACATAGCAGATATTAGTCAGATTAGTTTTATGAGATGGATGCCCTAACTCTTTCCAGTTAAAACGAGTAGTCTGTAGTATATCCCCCTCATAAATCTCTCTGCCGTTCTTGTCCTTTAAGCCTGTGTATTGCATAAATTCCCATTCTGCTTGAACATCTGGCTTATTGGCTCCCATAACATTGGCATTTGTTATCATTCGTTTTTCTATTTTGTTCCAAGCCCTGAACTTTATCTCTCTCATAACTCCCCGTCTTTCTTGTGGCGGTCAAGGTATTCCTCAACTGCCTTGTCTACTATCATTGACATAGCTCTATGGTTTTTGTAGTATTTGCTCAGGTATGTCTCCAGCTTCTGTACTGTTGCCAGGGTAAAAATTATGTGTCTGTCTGCCCTTGTTTCCTTGGTTGTCTGCTGTTTCATAGTTTCACCAACTCCAGTTTCCTGCCTGTGTACACCCCATTCTCATCTCTGCCCAGCCCAGTGCCATGAATCGGGAAGCACCGCTCACACATATCCTTCCATTGCCCGTCATGGTCTTTTGCCCGGTATCCCGCTACTCGCCCGCATAGGTCGCAGGCGGGTAATACCAGGACATTCAAGGTGTTCTCTTTAACCTTAATGCCGGTGGCACCTAGTAAGTATGCCAGCAGGCAAGGCATATCGTATATGTGTTCGGCGACCCACTGGCGGGTGTCGGCGGGATTCAGCCCAGCAACATCGGTCAAGGTCTGCTCTATGTCTTCTGCCTTTATCATCTACTTGCCTCCTTTTAAATCCCTAACATTCTTTGCCCAGGCGTAATAAGCGATCAATGTGATTAGCACCGGTATAAGGAAGAGACAAAAGGGGAACTCAACTATGAGGATTACGGCGCCCATTAAGGCGAGGGCGAATACAATAGGTTTAGCCCTCAGCCGCTTTACAGCCCCTTTAATCTTCCCCAGATACCATTTCCAGAAGCCCATTTTTGTCGCTACCGCTTTTGCCATTTGTTTATCTCCTTTCCTTAACCTCTCAACATTCTATGTGTCCACATTCATTCTTGTAATCCCTATGTTCATTACCGATATTGCTATATACTCTGTGATACTTTTCACATTTGTCGCAATAGTATGTTTGTTTCTGTTTAGGTAATGGTATAGGAATAGAAGTTCGGTGTTTTAGTTTAATATCTTCGAGCCTAAAGTATCTTGCCATTTCCTTTATCTCTAGCCATCTTTAGCCACTAACTACCATCATATACCCTGTTGTAAACCCTGTCAAGTAGGTAGCTTACATAATATCGCAGAAAATCGCTATTTTGTATCACCTAGCCACCATTATTTGACATTAAAATATGGGTATGTTATGGTTATTAAAATAATACTATGACTGGATTAACAACTTGGAGGTGAATTAATGGCAGAGCCAGATGATGCAGGTGGGATAACTCCCCGCAAAAAGCGAGGTATTGGTTCTTATATTATTCCCGCGGCAATAGCTATCTTGGTTATCGCCGGGATAGTGATGTTTACCAGTGGCAGGGGCGGGAACCCTGATACAAATGCCGGCCCTACCCCAACAACGATACCTACCATACCGCAGTTGCAGAGCTCAATCGCCACTCTCACTACTAGCTTGGATGGAGTTAGCGGAAGGCTGGCTAATCTTGAGTCAACGGTAAGCGGGCTGTCTACCCCCGATGTTACTAAAGCAGACCTTAATAGTCTGCAGGCTAATATCAGCAGTTTATCGGCGGAAGTAGCAAACTGGACAGATTTTAATATAGCAAGTAGCCTTGATTATTGGCTAACAAAAGATAAGGATGATGACGACATTCAGTTGCATATTCTTTCAGCAAAAGATATGAGATTTGTCGCTGAAGTTACCGTATTCTATGATGACCCTATTCAGCTTGATGATTTTAGTAATACCACCTATGAGCAAGCACTCTCAGCTTTCTACGATGAGGATAATATTGGAACTGGTAGAGACTATACTCCAAACCTCATACCTTACCATTCTATCCCTTATACTACTACTACTTGGGCTAACTACACTGTCAATGTCACCGATGCCACTTGGGTTGTTGATAATGAGACCTATAAAGGCTCTCTTACCTTTGAAACTCCTATCTGCTATAACACTACTGTTACCCTTAGCGATTGGGAATGTTCGTCTATTACCTTCCACACAGACTCTTTCCTTGTAACTGCTAATGAGGAAAAGTCTGGCTGGATTGATGGGTTGAGTAATCTTGGAGACTATGATACAATCTCTGTTAAATTGCTTCCTTCTCAAAAAGTATCTGAAACTGGAGGAGATGAAGAGTGGATTTGAATTTGAGCAAGTTTAGCAACAACAATATGCTGATTTGGCATAATAAGGATTATCGAATCTATGGTCAATCAAATTGTCAATGCTTTAATAGCAGGGGTAGTCGGGGCGGTGGCCTACATTGCAGTTAAGGCTCTAGTCGGTGGCTCTGTTTATGGACCTTTGAGCAACCATACATATAGCTGGTGTGACTGTCTCTTAGCAGGCGGCAGTGGTCCAGTACCAGCTAATGCTTCTAACTGCACCACATTGTTTAGTCCCTCTGCCGGTGAGCTTATGATTCACGACATCTTACCTTTGGCCATCGCCATTATGGTAATTGCCGGTCTGTTCATCGGGCTTACCAGGGTAAAGGGAGCATAATAACGAAGTAATAAAATATGCTGATTTGGCATTTGGCATAAGGAGAGAACAAAATAATATGGTTAATCAGGTTGTAAATGGGCTTATTGCCTCGGTTATCGGTGCTGTGGCCTTCATCGCCGTGAAGGCGATGGTGGGCGGGTCTATTTATGGGGTAAACAGTAACGCTGCCTATAACTCCTCCACCGCAACAGCGGGTGAGTTGATGATACATGACATCCTCCCGCTGGCGATAGCGATTATGGTGGTAGCGGGGCTGTTTATGGGTCTTACCAGGGTAAAAGGGGCTTAATTAAAAGTGATAATAGATATGCTGATATGGCATAATGAAGGAGTAAACGAATATGGTTAATCAAGTAATCAACGGGCTAATCGCCTCCGTGGTGGGTGCTGTTGCTTTCATAGCCGTTAAGGCTATGGTGGGCGCTAGCATCTATGATCCCGGGGGAAATAGTGCCTACAATTCCTCAAACGCCAGTGCCGGCGAGCTCATGATTCATGATATTCTGCCTCTAGCCATTGCTATAATGGTAGTTGCCGGGTTATTCATGGGCTTGACCCGCGTAGAGGGCGCTTAATACTGCGTCCTGGGGGCGGGTTAAAAGCTCGCCCCCTTTAACTAATAAGGGAAATAATGTAAGGAAGGTGAAAATATGGCGAAGAGAAGTCATGCCTCTTATGTGAAGGCTGCCAAGAAAGCAGTACGCACTAAGCGGAAGAGATATGGGAAGGATTTGAGAAGAGGTTAGGTGGGAGTAATAATGGGGGGATAACTGGCCTGGAAGATAATGGTTGTCCCCTCTGTTTCTAAAGGAGGTAATTATGGCGAAACGAGTTGTTAAATGGTTTAAGCCGGGGAAAACAACAGGGTGGCGGAAAGAGGATACGCAGACACAGCGGAGAAGGGTGGTATTGGTGAGCCATAAGGGAAACTTATTGTCTACCGCCCGCTCACTGCAGTCATTAAGCAATGTTACGACTGATACCGAGACTCGGCGAAAATCCCATGCTGATGCACAGTATTTCTATGCCCTCTATAAGAAAAAGAAGAAGTGAGAAATTATGCCTCATACATCTCAACGGATAGATATAGCTAGGCAGGCGCAGACAAGCCCGGTGACAACACCAGCTTATGCGGGTACACTCCAGGAGCAGTCTAGGCAAGCTAGGGCTGACATAGAAAGGCAGACACAGGAAGCACTTGCCCAGGCAAGGGGAGCCACTGCCCAATATCGGAAGTTGGGGGATTTGCCTCTGCACAGCCCAGCATGGTATAGCAGACAGGCAACTATTGCCAAGAAACTCAGGGTTAGTGCTGAGAAGAAAATTGGCGTGGCTAGTGCTGAAGCAATCAAGGAACTCAATGTTGCTATAAAGGAAGCAGAAAGGGAGGTTGTTCAGCAGGTTGGCGTGACTAAGGAACAATGGGAGGAAAAGCTAGCCAGGCTTAAAAGGGAACAAACTGCACAGCAGGCTAAACAGAAAACTAGCAAAGAACTAATTGAGGAATTATATCGCAAGAAGGCAGAGGAAGTAGTTGCCCGGTATGCCAAGATTGGCGAAACTGTTAGCATCTCCACTGCTCTGAAAGCCATCCGGGAGCATCCTGACTGGTACGCTCTCCCTTCCATAATTACACCTGCACCTAAACTCCAACAACAATATCTGGTAGGTTCAACCGGCAAGTTTTACTTCAACCCTGACAATCCTAAACTTGGCACAACAGATATGGAGTTTATGTCAGAACATTGGAGCATCGGGAAACTGTCTGACAGTGGGAGGTATGTCTGGACTGGCACAAAGTGGGCTAGTACAGGCACAAATGAGGCGAATATAGCAGCGGTCAAGGGGTTTGCTGGGCAGGGTGTTGCTAAGTATGATATGGGGGCTAATATTAAACTCTATTACCCTACCAAAGAATCAATAGGTGTTGTTGCACTTGCAGGTGGGCTGGCTAAACTGAAGACAGGGGAATTAGTACCAAGAGTTTTCTACGATGCCTTATCTAAAGGGGAGCAGGCCTTCCTCTACAAGTACGGTATTGACAAATGGCAACAAGTCAATGACCCCCTATTAAGTTATGAGAACGCTGTCAAGTTGTTCGGTAGCAAAGAAATACTGGCCTTGCAAAAGGGATGGAAAGAAGCTAAACCTATAAGTCCCTCTATAACTATGCCTTATATCCTTAGTCTAGGAAAAGTACCAAAGGCTATCTATGATACTCAGTATGCCGACGCTATGGCAAAGATAAAGTTGCTTGGCGTTGATGGTTACAATAAGTGGGTTGATGCTAACACCATTAAACTCAAATCAGGCGAGCTAATTCCCAAAGATGCCTTTGACAAGTTAACACCTGCACAGCAGAAAGAGCTGATAGGATGCGGTAGTGTAGAAAAATTTAATGAGTTGCATCCACCACTAACAAAAGGACAAATAGCCAAAGAAATAGGTATATCACAAATTCCAGTCTACTACACTGCCAAGTCATGGGGTACGAGTGCAAACTGGGAACGAGCATTAAACATTGGCATTGACTTATTGTGGTTAATACCGCCAGCCAGAATAGCTGCAGGTGTAGCTAGAGGTGCTGTAGGAGCAACTAGAATAGCTCGCATTGCTAGAATTAGCAAAGCTGTCGCTGTTGCAGAGTTTATCACACCTGTCAAGGCACTAGCACATCCTATTAGGGCTATCAAGTTTGTTGCTGAGCCACTAGAAACCTTAATCAGGGGGAGCAAAGTTCCTATAGAATCAATGTCACAGAGCTATCATACTATAAAGATTCCCAGTAATCTTACTAAAGGAAGAGGGGTAGAACAACTTAGTATATCAGCAGAAGAGGCAATTAAGGCAAGAAACCAGATAGTATCACAGGTCATAATGGGCGAACCAGGTATGTTTTATGGTAAGGAACTTGAAGCTCTTATGAAACCAACAACCCTAGGTAGAATAAAACCTTGTGTTGTGGCTGCTTCGCCAGACATTAGACCTTTTCTAAAGGGCACAACAATTGGCCCTGACCTCTTTACTGGCCCGACTTTCTATGAGCGGTTTGCTCACGGTACCAGTGGAGGCACAATAGTTGAAGAGGGTATTAAAGGCGCATTGGTTATAACCGATGAGAAGATACTCAAAGCTCTAACTATCGGTGGGGTGCATCCTAAACAACTATACTTGGGAATGGCTGAATTACAGGCAGTATTGAAAGCAGGGTACAAGCTACCACCGCCTAGTCAGATTCTTTTCACACGGTCACTAGGTGGCGAGAAACTAACACTCCTGATTATTGGTGAGCCATTCACCGCAAGGGAGTTAGCTAAATTAAAGTTCATTGCACCGGTGGAAACATTCAAGCAGATATTCAGCCGCCCACTGAAACTAACCGCCAAGCAAACTAATATTACAGAAAAGATAGCTATTATAAACCGAAGGATAGAAGTGCTAAACACAAAAAGCTATGCAGTAGAATACAAGGGGATGCTGAAAGGCGATGTTTTTAACAAACGAGGAAACATTACCCAAACAGCCAAAGGTTTTACCCACCCCAAAGGCGGATTAGTCAGGCGTAGGGTAACTGGCATTATAGTAGACGATAAAGGAAACATACTATTAGTAAATGACAAAGTACAACCAAGAGGATATTTTGACTTGCCTGGGGGACAGATTGACCCAAAGGGTAAGTTTGGCAGAACACCTGGGCAGGAAGGAATAAGTATTGAGGGAGCATTACACGGACAGGTTAAATCGGAAGTAGGCTTTGGTATTAAAGACCCTGTTGGCTTACCTGCGTATAGAGGTAAAATTAATCCCCACTCATTACCAGGTAGTTATGTTGTCTATGCTAATCCTAAAAGCACTAAAATCAATCTTCGTAGATACCAGCCGAAGGGCAAGCCGACTGAAATCAGGAAGGCCACTTGGTGGAATGGTAAGACAGAGATTCAAGTCTCGCCATCAACAAGGGATATTTTAGTTGCTCTTAATGAGAAGGGAATTATCAAGATTGATGTTACTAAATTAAGACTCCACCCGAAAGTAGCACGAGAACTATACACAATACGAGATGCCAAGTATGTTAACAGGCTTAAGCATATAGATACCGCAAAGTCTGCTAGAGTAGCTAAAGAGATTGATATTCTTAAAGGTACACAGAAGGAACTGGCCAAAGAAGCCGAGGAAATATACCGCAGGCAGGCTGTACCAATGCTGATAGACACTACCGATGGGAGGTACATCAGGTTGCTGGAGAAGGCTACCGACATAGCCAGGAGAGCAGGTAAAGTAGAGAGAATACCTGTTGCACCACGCATCGCTAGAGTAGCACGATTGGCTGCAGTAGAGAGAATAGCTAGAGCACCCAGGGTAGAACGAGCACCCGGAGAGGCTAGAGTACCCAGAGTTCCACGAAGGGTCGAAGTGCCAAGAGTAAGTAGAGTAGCCAGAGTAGAGCGCGTTCCTGGAGTAGGGAGAGTACCGGGTATCCCACGAATTCCTGAAATACCAAGAATACCCAAAATACCTAAAATTCCAAGGATACCCAAAGTACCAAAAGTTCCTATAATACCAACTGAAGAGATTACAGGTAGAAAAGGCAAAAAGCTCCCGCTGGGTTCAGTAACCCGCCGCCAAGGGCTGTTCTGGGTTACAATTTACCCACCTTATAGAAAAGACAATGTTCTTTATACCCGTTATCCCCCAAGAGGTGCTACGATAGTAACAGGACCAAGAAGTGCCTACAAGACCATCACCAAGCTGGGTTTTCAGGTGCCTGAGAAAATACTTCAGGATATGGGTTTTATGGATGTAATTATCAGTGGCAAGGGGCAGAAGATTACCTTCAAACGGGACATCAAACAAAAGACAAAGCTCGGGTATGCTGAAGGTATGCCACCTGGAATTAAAATGGGGATGCTAGGATGAAATTTATAAGGATATTAACACCGCTGCTAATGGTGCTGATGTTACTGTTTGCTGCGATACCTTTGCCTGTCAGCGCCCAGACATTATACGAGAACTACACTACAGATGATGATAATGCTACTGCTATCTATGATGCCAACTGGACGGCACGGGACTTCTCAACCGGCACAGCACACACTGTAACCAGCTTTTCACTACTGCTCAACCGCACAGGCTTGCCCGAAACAGTAACAGTCAGCTTGAGGATGTCAACTGCCAGCGGGCATCCTACAGGGGCAGACTTAACGGCGGGCACAATTAACGGTAGTACCTTCACAGAAAATGCTGCTGGGGATTGGTACACCATAAATATGACACCCGAATTTTCGCTGGAAACTGGCAGGAACTATTCTATCACTGTGCGGGCTGTGGCTGGCGATGTGGATAACTGCATATTCTGGCGGTGGAATACAACAGGTGCCTCTAGCTATGACTATGGCTATGAGGTATCCAATAACAGCGGGAGCTCGTGGACAAGCGAAGACTACGACCTATTATTCAAAGTTTATGGCAACCCGTGTATGTCAATAGCCAATGCAAGCGTTTTCTCCAGTATGGCCGAGGATGGCGATTGGCTCACGGTGTTCCTGTACCTGAATAACTATGCACCGTATTACCAGTACGAAAGTCCAGAGGAGTATTTTAACCTGCAGTTTTATGATAACACAACACTTATCGGGCAGGGTAAGATGCCAGCCTGGGGTTACAAGCCTGGGAGTATTTATATGTCAGGTGCAACTGTCAGCGGTGGCAACCTCACCTGGTACGGGGCATATAACATAACAATGAACGGTAGTGCCAGCAAGTTCGCTGCACCTACGCCGAGTGTTACACATACATTAACGCCGTCTGAGTATGTCGGGAGTGAGACATTCTGGCTGGGCGAGTGGCTGATAAGCACCGCTCAAGTGATTGAGGATTACTATGGCATCAACTTGACAATGGACACGATAGGGAATGATACTCTGCCGTACACAATTCTGAATGAGGTCGGGGGTAGCATATATATGACAGGAATTCCCGGTATAGAGAACCTGTGCCCCGAGAGGTTCTATGTTATCTACTGGCAGCCTCAATACACCAATGGAACATTCACCAACACTTACCAGAATACGCTCAACTGGATTAACCAGACCAGCACGATAGGTAGTGCCGGGCAGATACCGACAACGCTCAACGCTATCGGGGCGGTGATTAACCTGAGCGGTAACAATATAGGGATGGTGATAGTCTTCATAGTTTACATTGCGGTTGTCGGAGTGGCGTTGCGCATTATTGGGAGTGTTCCTTGGGCTGTTGTTGTCGGAACGCCCATTTTAGTAACCGGGGGCTGGCTCGGGCTGATACCGCTGGCTCTTATAATGATTATGGCAGCAATAAGTTTGATGGCGGTGATTTGGATTGTATATTTGAGGGGGACTTAATGAGAAGAAAATGTCTGCAGGTTTTGATGGTAAGTATCATTCTGCTGGCTATACTCTCGCCCTTCACCTTCAGTAAGCCGGTGGATGCCTTACTGCCTTTCTTCGGCGGTGACGGAACTTCCTTTCATCCTTATCTTATCACTCATGTAGAGCAGTTGCAGGAAATAGAGAATACCAGTCTGAGTGCTTATTACGAACTGTGGTGTGATATTGATGCTAGCGGAACAAGTAGCTGGAATACTGGGGCAGGATTTCTACCCATTGGCACCGCTGCCTCTTTTACTGGCTCTTTCAATGGAAGGGGCTATACTATAAATAACCTGTTTATTAACCGCCCAACTACCAACTATATCGGGTTATTTAGTTTGGTTGAAGGGGCAGTGATACAGAATGTGGCTCTTACCAATATCAATATAACTGGGGAACATACTGTAGGAGGGCTTATTGCTTGGGCAAATAATACTCTAGTGTCTGGTTGCCATATTGAGGGGGATATAACAAGCACCAGCACAGGACAAGCAGGTGGGCTTATTGGATATGCAAAAGGCATTATAGTGATAAGTGGATGTCATACCAGTGGTACAGTGGTATCTGCTGCTGCCAATGGAGTTTCCGTTGGAGGCATTGTTGGTCAAAATGCTGCTACGGGTACTATTGAGTTTTCCTACTCTATGTGTTCAGTAACAGGAAAAAGCTATATTGGAGGAATTGTTGGAAGTTCAGGGGGAAGTGGAGTCGCCACAATTGCACAGTGCTTTTCAACAGGTAACATTATATCCGCCACTTGGGGCGCAGGAGGTATTATAGGAGATAATATGGGGGATGGAGGTTCAATAACAGATTGTTATGCTAGAGGTGATGTAACAGGGAATCAAGCCGTCGGGGGTGCATTAGGCAGTTTTTATGATGGCACAATCATTAATATATATTCTACTGGTAAAGTAACAGGGAACACTGATGTTGGTGGGCTACACGGGAATGATGGGGGGACAGAGGAAATAGCTCCCTGCTTTTGGGATAACCAAACTTCAAATCAAACTACAAGCATAACTGGAACTGGCAAGACTACAGCCCAGATGAAAACGCAATCCACCTTCACAGGTTGGGATTTCTACAGCATCTGGGCAATAGACGGCATCACCAACGATGGCTACCCTTATTTTGGCTATGGTGGGTATGCACCGCCGTGGCCAGGTGAGGACTATGTTCCTACTAATCTGCTCGCCATTCCCCTCTCCAGTTCCGAGATAGCCCTGTCCTGGGATATGGGAGTAAACACCACCTCAACAAGAGTGATGGCAAAGACTGGTGGCTGGCCTTCTGCATACAACGACCCCTATGCCACACTGGTTTATGAGGGCAGTGCGTTATCAGCGACCAACAACAATCTTGATGCTGGCACCACTTATTATTACCGAGCCTGGGGCAGACTCGGCGGTGGCTATTCTGAAGACTACGCAGAGGATTTGGCCACAACCTTTATGGGTGCTGGGGGAGGAGACGAAGCAACCGCGCCGATGCCACCATGGTGGTTTCAGAATCCTAGTTGTGCTGCCTACAACCAGACACCGGTGTTCGGGCTTATGACGACATTGTTTGCAAGCTACGACTTGCCCGAGTGTACGGGCTGTTTATTAGTAACCATATTTATTTTAATACTGATAGGGATACTCGTCTATTCTTTGACGCACAACGCCCTGACGAGTGGGCTTATTCTGGCAGTCGCTATTGTTGTGATGAGTCTAGCTGGATTGCTTCCTATGTGGATGCTTTTGGTCGTTTTAGTTATGGTAATAGGGATAACATTTGCCTGGAGTAGAGCATAATGGAGGTGGCATATCTCAATTAAGTGGATTATAGCTTTAATGACGGCTTTCGTGTTTCTAACACTGCTGTCCGGCATTATTGAGATGCAGTATCTAGGGTCGGGGCAAACGGGTGTATTACAGAATATCCTTGAAGCACCCAAGATCACCACGCTCAACAATCCGATAACTGCCCCTTTTACTTTTCTGTCAGTAGGGTGGAATATGATTAAGGCACTCTGGGCTGCCTTCTGGTGGGACTACGCCTTCTTTCAAGGGTATTGGGTGATAATAAAATACGCCATCTTCTGGCCGATAAGTGTCGGGCTAATATTCGCCATTGTAATGGCGTTGCGCGGAGTATCAAGTGGCTGATAGAATAGTAATAGCAGGAGTCATAATACTTATAGGACTGGCATTGCTATCCCCAATTAACGATGTGCTGTACAACACTTTGCTACCTATGATAAATAACACGACAGATGTTACCCAATTTGAGGTAAGCACCTGGCGGTTAATGCCGATAATACTTATTGTCTTTGTGGGGGTTGCCGTGATAGTGGCGTTGGTAGTGAAGCATAATGAGGATGAGAATAAACCTCAATGACTGAGAAGGTAATGGTCAGAGTATCGCAGGCAATAACACTCTATATTTTTATTCTCGCCTCAATCAGTGTTTATAAGCTGGAGATAGCACTTCCAATAGCAATTATATGCGGAGTGATTATGGCTTACTTGGAGTTTAAGAGAAAAGAAGTAATAAGATGAGAAGACACAAGAGGATACTAACAGCACAGGAGCTGACGGAAAGGGTTAAAAGCCGCCGGCCCACTATCCCTCATATCGGGAGAGACTTTTACTACATCGTTACAAAGCAGGACGGCAGAATGGTTTTACTCGGTCCCTATAATGATGAGCGAGAGGCAGAAGAAGTGGCGGTTGAGAAAATTAACACCGCCTATGAGGTCGTGCAGATGCCAACGCGGGACAGGAGCAAGGCGACACAAATGTTGCGCCACAAGATACTGAGGTCTGATGGTGGTGACCTTGCAACTTCGCTCCGGCGTATGAGGCACACGATTTGAGGTAAAAATGCCAGTAATAAGCGAAATTAAAACAGCGAAGGAATTAGGTTACAAAGGGATATATAAACTAATTTGGCATGCCTGTGTTGACTGTGGTAAAGAACGCTGGGTGCAACTCACAAATGGAAAGCCTGTAAGTTTGCGATGTCATTCTTGTGGTATCAAAGTGGCAAAGTCTCCTATTTTGGAAGGTGGGCGAATAGGTGAAATTAAAAAGGGAACCGAGATAGGATATAAAACATCAGCTAGATATATTTGGCACGCCTGCGTAGATTGTAGTAAGGTACGATGGGTGATACTCATAAAAGGGAAACCTGTAGATGTGAGATGTAATTCTTGTGCTTGTAAATTGAAGCCTCATCTCATCGGGGCAAAAGCTCATGGCTGGAAAGGTGGGCGAAACAAAACAAGGGAAGGTTACATAGAAATCTGGCTCCCTTCAAATGATTTCTTTTACTCTATGGCCAACAAAAAGGGCTATGTTCTGGAACATCGCCTCGTTATAGCAGAACATCTAGGTCGCTGTCTTCAATACTGGGAATGGGTTCACCATAAGAACGGGATAAGAGATGATAACTGCCTTGAGAACTTGGAGCTAACTACAAGTGGAAGTCATCTCATAGAACACAACAAAGGCTATCAGGATGGTTACCAACAAGGATTATATGATGGGCACGAAACAAGAATTAAACAACTAGAGCAACGAATAACATTGCTAGAGGCTGAGATTGTATTGTTGAAGCAACAAGGTGTTGAAGGTGCAGGATTTAACGAATTTTAAGGGGGGAGTTTAATGAAAGGTATTAGAGTCTTTAACGGGGAAAAGTATCACCTGAAGTCTGTCTGCTATACCGCAAAGCAGAGGGACAAGGACATTAAGCGTTTCCGGGGCGATGGATACTTAGTCCGGATTACTAAACAAAAGCAGCGAAGGTATAAAGATGCTCCGGGGGCAATAACAAGGTACAACATTTGGGCAAGGCGTAAATAAAGAAAGGAGGCGAAGATGGCATTACCACACGCAAGAAACATCAATGGGAAGCTCTACCTAAGAATTGCGCATAATCTCACAAAAGGGGAAGCTCAGAAAAAGGCAAATCGCGAAAGGAAACATCCCAGGGGTTCTCAGGTAAGAGTAATATCTGAAGGCGGTAAGTTTTCAGTTTTCCGCCGGCTAAAATAAAGAAAGGAGGTAACCGATGGCTAAGAGAAAAAAAGGCAAGAAGAAACGCAAGGGGTAGAGTTAGTTTGTTTTTGGAGTACACTTGTGGTATAGTGAGGTAAATAACAACCTATGATTAGTAGGGTAAAAAGGAGGTCATGCGAGGATTAAGTGGTAGCGATTGGTGAAATCCGAACTGGAAAAGAATTAGGTCGTGGAGGCACGCATAAATTTATTTGGCATGACTGTCTAGATTGTGGGAAGGGAAGATGGACACGACTTATAAAAGGTAAACCTGAAACATTATATTGTTCTCTGTGCCGTAATAAGCGACTTGGAGGACGGGTCAGAGAACAATCTGGAGAAAAGAATCCTGCTTGGAAAGGCGGAAAAGTAAAACGGGTTTGTCTCAACTGCGGGCAGGAATTTGAAATATATCTCAGCCAAGTAAAACACTCTGGAGGCAAATTCTGTTCTCACAGTTGTAGTAAGCAAGGAGCATTTAGGTATGTCTATAGTACCGAAGAGTGTCGTAGAAACAAGTCAAAGGCTCTTACTGGACAGTTCGGAGAAAAGAGCCGTGCTTGGAAAGGGGGGAAGGTAAAGCGAGTTTGCCTTAATTGTGAACAGGAATTTGAAGTACAACCAAGTCAGATAAAATATGGTGGAGGTAAATTCTGCTCTTGCAGTTGTAGAATAGTATATTACCGTAAGCATGGTGCATATAATCAGTCCCCTAACAAACCAGAAAAAACCCTTATAAAACTCATACAAAATAGTAATCTCCCCTTCAAGTATGTCGGAGGTGGAGAAATTTGGCTTGGAAACCACAATCCTGATTTCATCAATGTTAATGGCAAGAAACAAGTAATTGAGTGTTTTGGAACATACTGGCATCCCCTGTTTGATGGAGCTCAAAGAACTGAACACTATAAGCAGTATGGCTTTTCCACCCTGATAATCTGGGATAATGAGCTAGCGGATGAGCCAAAACTGCTTGATAAGATAAAAACATTTACTCGGAGGAGGATAAAATAAATATGACATCAATCTATGTCTTCGTAATACTCGGTATGATTTTACTTGGTGGTGCCTATATTCTCTATCTGCGGGACAAGTTTCAAAAGGCGGTTATCGGGCATCAATATTCTACTTTCCAGACCTATACAAATTCCCGCGTAGATGCCCTGTGTAGGGTTGAGGGTAAGATTGTAGTACCCCCATCGGGGCTTCTCAGCGATAATCCCAAACCCACCGATTATATTGTTCCAGACAAAACATTTAACTTCAGCTACCCGCCACATTACCCATCATTCATACAAGCAACAGTACCTTCAGCAGTTTACAATGAAGGAAACCCTGATGCACTCGGTCAATCGAATGAATCGCCCCAAATGTCTGCCAAGTTATTGCATAGTATGAGGAATGAGGATACTGCTGCCCTGATGATGCGGGAGATGCGTCAGTTTCTC
>DATKVL010000519.1:0-1619 GCA_035530115.1 Dehalococcoidia bacterium
GCAGGATCCGCAACAACTTCGGGCGGTCAGTTGCAGTCTGCACCAGTTATATCCGAAGACCAGCGTGCGCACGAAATGGCAGATACAGGCTCCATGATCGCAGGTGCAGGCGTCATCAAAGATGTGGGCGGGCAGTGGCTAACCAAGGGCGTAGAAGAAGCTCTGGGGAGACTAAAGAAACCCTTAGCTGTTACGGTTGGACCAGAGGGGGAAATTCCTAGAGACGTTGAGCGCAACAAAGCGCCCGCCGCTCTTAATTCCTGGATCGACGGAGCATTGCGCAAGTACGTCCTTAACCGCATGGCCACGCCGGACGACGAGATAAGGGCTTTGGCTGAGAACGGGGTGCTGCATGTGGACCCGGAGGTGTTGACGAAAGGGATACCTGGGGTTTCCGGAAGAACGGTAGTGAAAAGACAAGGTGCCGGTTTTCCTCAGATGGGTGTCGGTAAGTCAGAACATGCAGTAGCTTGGGAGAATACGGCCGATCGATCCATAAATGCGGAACCTGCTGGTACACCTGGAATGTTCAAAGCACTTCCAGAAAAAGATCAAGCATGGATTAGCAAACTTGAACCAGAGACTCCTGTTCACGAATCAGCAGCAAAGTCAATGGGAACTAATCTAGGCTTCGACCACATCATCGACGTGCTGGGCGAGAAGCTCGCAACAGGAGAGCTTAGACCGGAACAGCTGAGCAAGGTCTCTGTGGCGGATGCTGTGCGCATGACGCATGGCTACAATTTGGACGCAGCGGAGCGCATGTCCAAGGCCCGCCTTGCTTCACAAGAGGGTATGACTGTCCACAAAGAATATCCGGAAGGTTACAAGTGGGTCCAACTGGACAAGCCCGGACAGTTTGCAGCGGAGTCTGATGTCATGGGTCATAGCGTGAGGGGGTATGAGCCTTATTCGGGGGACTTGACGGAGTCTAGTATAAGATATGGAGGACCCTTCGAGGCTCACCCAGACTGGATTCCCGCGTCCGGAGATTCTGGGTATGAAGATTATGGGTATGGCGGATGGGAAGCCATCAAGTCGGGCAAGGCCAAGGTGTATTCGTTGCGGGATCCGAAGGGTGAGAGCCACGTGACTGTAGAGGTCGGCAAGATGAATCAGTACCCGCATAGTGGAGATAGTATAAAGAACATGCTCGGTCCCAAAGGTGATAAGATCTGGGAAGAATATCTGGCTTCAAAATATGCGGGTTCATATAGTCCAGGTTTGGTCAGATTTTTACAGGATAAATATCCTAAGATATGGAAAGGTCTAAATGAGGGTGAGCAAATCTCTCAGATCAAAGGAAAGCAGAACCGAAAGCCCGAAGACAAATACTTGCCTTATATACAAGACTTCGTGCGATCTAGTAAATGGGGCGACGTGGGTGATGTTAAAAACACGGGTCTTTTGCAGGTTGCACCTAACAAGTATATATCAGATGCTGAAGTCGAAGCTCTGGGTGTAAAGCACTTTGGCATAAATGGACCCGACTCAACAGAGAATGCGGCGCAGTATTACACACGTATATCTCGTATGCACCCTAGTATTCGTTCTAAAGCTGATGAAGCATTTATCAAAGACGTAGAGCAGACTGCAGACAAGCCGAAGGCAGCACTTGC
>DATKVL010000520.1:0-1068 GCA_035530115.1 Dehalococcoidia bacterium
AAAGGGGGGTAGTCGGTTAGCTCCACCTCATTCTACACTTGAAGTGTTACCCCAATCGTAGCCATTTGTCACATCGTCCTCAGTAGTCGGTCCAGTGACGACCGCCTGTTCAAGAAGTCGTCGGAACACAAGACCACGACTTCCAGAATTGCGTCGATTGAACCTGAACGTAAACTCTTCCAAGTAGGATTGCAGGTGGTCAGGAACTACTGATCCCTGGTGAGTACCGAGAATCCATCGCTTTAATAGGCTTGCAACTCGATGAACGCCTGGCATAGAGACATGGGCAGGATCGCCAGAAGAAGAAAGCACGGTTATTTTTCGTGTGTATCCGTATTCAGGCAGTTTGTTGTAGCCGCGCCACCCATCGGTGAGTATCACCGCTCCGGGAGCAACCATATCTCGTACGAACGGCAGTAGACTTTCACCAGAAGCGTCTGGGACATGACGCATCCTCACCCGTCCAAAGCCTTTGGGTTGCTTGATCTCCACTGCAATTACCACAATACTTTTAGTGGTGCCACGGCCTCGTTTGCCGCCTAGTTGGACCCCACCGATAAAAGTTTCGTCTACCTCTACATCGCCGGATAACGGTTTACGTTCAACATCTACCATCGCTACCCGGAAACGCTGTAGCATCGTCCAAGCTACCCGATAGCTAGTACCCAGAGTGCGCTCCAAGGTTTTGGCCGACATGCCGTTTTTGGCCGTGGTCACGTGCCAGGCAGCCTCGAACCAAGTCATCAGTGGTGTTCTCGTTTTATCAAAGATCGTTCCCGCGCTCACGGATGTTTGATGACGACAATTCGGACACGCAAGACGTCCACGGCTTTCGTTCCATGGAATTGAGGACGTCTTGCATGCCGGACAGATAAACCCTTCAGGCCAGCGCAACCGTATCAAAAAGGCCGCACACGCAGTATTATCAGGAAACATTTCCACGAATCCTCGGTATGTATTTGGGTAGTCACGTCCTGGTACCAATGCCAACTCTACAACTCCCCCATTATGCTAGTAGTTTTTCCTTGTATCATAGCACAGGTGGAGCTAAGCCACTACCCCCCTTAT
>DATKVL010000521.1:0-2311 GCA_035530115.1 Dehalococcoidia bacterium
TGGGGCGCTGAGGATTAATAGGCCATTGGAAAAGGTGCAAAGACGATTGCCGGAGTTTTGGGATATTTCCGGTGACATGATGGTCAAGGATATGGATGCTGCCGGGATTGATAAAAGTGTGCTGTTGGCGATTGATTGGGGTCTGGCTCGCCATCTTGGTGAACCCAAGCTAAGTATCGAGAAGATAAACAAGGTTTACGCGGATGCGGTGGAGAAATATCCCCAGCGATTGATTGCTTTTGCCGGCATAGACCCCAGAAGGAATAAAGCTGACGAAATGGTTGGAAGATTTCTCAAGGAATGGGGTATGAAGGGGATTAAACTCCATTCAGCTGCCGGTTTTTATCCCAACGATAGGGCATGCTATCCCATTTATGAGAAGGCATTGGAATATGGGGTTCCTGTTCTGCTCCATACAGGGGAGGTGCTGAAACCACTTTATTTTAAATATTGCCAGCCCATTTATGTGCAGGAGGTAGCCATGGACTTTCCTGACCTGCCTATCATCCTGGCACATACGGGTGGATGCTGGTACTCGGAAGCAGTGGCAATCTGTAACAACGCCACGAATGTTTACCTCGATTTATCTCTATGGCAGCGACGGCTTCTGCGCCCTCTGGAATTTTACAGAGCTCTGAGGACATTGTTAGACTCGGTCCCCTGGCAAAGAGTACTGTTCGGCAGTGATTACCCCTTTCTGAAGCTGCTAGTTAATCAAGAAAGGTGGGTCAAAGCCTTTACCGAAATTCCCGACTCGGTAAAGGAGCAAGGAATCGAGTTTACAGACGAGGAAATCGCAGGAATAATGGGCGGCAATGCTGCTAAAATCTTAGGACTAACAGAATAAGTGGCTGCGTGAGTTCTCAATCCTTCTCATTCAGCTTTGGCAGGACGCTAGACGTTCATCCCTCCGCTGATGATGAAGGAGCCGCCGCTAACGAAGGAGGCAGCGTCCGAGGCTAGCCAGATTACCATTTCAGCCACTTCTTCAGGTTCACCCCATCTCTTCAGAGGTATGTTGCCCTGCATTATGTCGGCGTCTTTTCGGGCACGCAGGTCTTCAGTCATGCGGGTTTTGATCCACCCGGGGCAGATGGAGGCTACCCTGATGTTGTCTCTGCCATACTCGCTCGCCGCTGCGTTGGAAATGGCCACGACAGCGTGTTTGCTTCCGCTGTAGACGGACAACCTTTCCGCGGTGGATACCCCGGCGATGGAGGCATTATTTATAATGACTCCGCCACCTTGTTCCAGCATCACCGGTATTTCGTATTTCATGGACAACCAGACGCCCTTGAAGTTGGTATCCACCAGTTCGTCAAAGGTTTCCTCGGTCATCCGTATCAGTCGGGCCATTATGCCTCCTACTCCGGCGTTGTTAAAGGCGATATCCAGGTGGCCGTATTTTTTTACGGTTTGTTGCACCATGTTTTCAACCTGCGAAGCAATCCGCACATCGGTTTGGACAAACATCGCTTCACCCCCGGCCTTTTTTATCATCTCCACCGTTTCTTTTCCCTCTTTTTCCCTGCGGGCTGCCACCATCACCCTGGCACCCTGCTCTCCAAATTTGATTGCCGTGGCGCGGCCGATGCCGGAACTACCACCGGTTACTAGTGCTACTTTTCCCGCAAACGTGTTCATCTTTGGCCTCCTTTTTGCTCACTAAATTAATGTCAGACTCTGTTTCATCTTAGTGTTGATTGGACAACTTTATCACCGACGAGCGCACAACCGCAATATGGGGGCGCCTGAGCGAAGTGTCACCTATCTATCTGAATTAGACCAGGAGGTTAGGACTGAGGAGGAACTTTCTCCAGAGACAGGTAAAGCTCCTTTCGCTCATCATGGGACGAGAAGAGTTCCTCCAGTAGCATTATTTGTCCTTCGGACTTGAGTTTAGCTAATCCTTCGAGGCATTCGGGCTTGGACAGGCTGGGTGTCCATTCCCGACAAGCTTTAGGACGCGAAGGATATATGGTGCAGCGGGCTTTCCCATCCGCATCCCAGGCCAGGAAGATGCAGCCTTTCTTGGTTTTCTTGAGCAGGTAACCTTCCTTTATCGGCACCTTCAGAGCATATCTGGAGATGCACTTCGAGCTTGATATTCCCAGGGCTGAAGCAATGTTGTCTATGTCTTTGCGGGTAAGTGGAGCCTGGAAGCAGGTGCAGCAGATGCCACAGCGAAAACAGGGGATGGGAGTTTGTTCCGTTATGGTAATTTCTTTTCCCTCCAATGTCTTTATAATTGCCTTCTCTGTTGACATAGTGCTATGGCGTTTAATTATGTCATTCTTTAACAGAGCTTGCC
>DATKVL010000522.1:0-1613 GCA_035530115.1 Dehalococcoidia bacterium
CTGATGCCCGGGGCCAGGACTGAAGCCTTAAACCTGTTCTGGGGGAGCATATTGACCATTACGCAACAGGACATCATCTTTTTAGCCGTTACAACAGGTGTGATAGTTGGGCTGGTGTTCGTTTTCTACAAGGAAATTCAGACAGTGATTTGCCATCGGGAAGTAGCTCTAGCCGTGGGCATACCGGCGACAGTCATTTTTTACGGCCTGTTGTTTTCCACCGGGGTGACTATAACTGCTTCGCTGCAAAGTATTGGCGGTCTGCTTATCTATTGCCTTATTCTCAATCCCGCAGCCGCTGCCTATCAACTTACTTATAGCTTAAAGCGGATGCTCCTTATCGCTGTTGCTTTTGGTGTTATTTCTTGCTGGGCCGGGCTCGCAGCCTCATATCTGCTTAATATTCCCTCAGGTGCCGCCATAGTGATAACTTCTGCTATTATCTTCGGCCTGGCAACGGCATTTTCTCCTAAGAGAAAAGTGAAGGGATGGCAGCAAGTTAGGTTAGCAGGTTAGCTATGCAACTTCAAGAATATTTCGATCAACTAGCCCCAATCTGGGATAAAGAGCTTACCCAAGAGAGGTTGAAGTGTCTTGGCACCATCGTCAAGGAATTAGGCATTAAACCTGGATATTACGTGCTTGATATTGGCAGCGGTACGGGCGCCCTTTTACCCTTTCTAATCGCAGAGCTGGGTGATGAAGGAAAAATTGTAGCCCTGGATTTTTCAGCGGAGATGGTAGATCAAGCGAAAGCCAAAAACTTCCCGCCTGTAGTTGTTTTTGCTCAGGCTGATGTTCTCGCCATTCCCTTGGCTGATAATTCTGTGGACCTGGCTATATGCAACAGTGCCTTTCCTCATTTTAACGACAAGGTCGAGGCATTAAAGGAAATAGCCAGAGTGCTCAGAAATAATGGCCGGCTGGTCATCTGCCACACCATGAGCCGGGAGATGCTTAACCGGCTTCATCAATCCATTGGTGGTGTAATCGCCAATGACCTTCTGCCCCACGAATCTCAGCTAAGAGGGCTGATAAAGCAGGCTGGATTGAAGATAACCCACTTCGAGGACGGCCCTGACCGATATCTGGTTATTGCTGAGAAGAGCGCCCGCTAATGTTTAAATAATAGTCGTCTATGACTTCTTAATTATTGAACTTCAAGCTCAAGACTGATATCTAAGGCCTTGACGGAGTGGGTAAGGGCGCCAATGGAAATAAAATCAACGCCGGTTTCAGCTACAGCCCGAACATTGCCCAGCGTAATTCCCCCCGAGGCTTCAATTAAAGCACGGCCATGAATAGATTTTACCGCCTTACGCATATCCTCGGGATTCATATTGTCAAGCATGACGATATCTGCCCCAGCTTCCACAGCTTCTAAAGCTTCTGGCATGGTCCCGACCTCCACCTCGACTGTCAGCCGCTGCGGAGCATTTTGTCTTGCTTTGGCTATAATCTCCTTGATATTTAATCCCTGGCTGCGGAGCGCCGCCAGATGATTATCCTTAATGAGTATGCCATCACCTAAATTCATACGGTGATTCTCACCACCACCTACCCTGACGGCATACTTTTCCAGCGACCTCAAGCCCGGGGTGGTTTTTCTGGTA
>DATKVL010000523.1:0-2334 GCA_035530115.1 Dehalococcoidia bacterium
AGCGGCTGACATGCTTTTCGCGCATCGTTTCCATAGCATTATCTATTAGAGTGTCAGGAGTTACCGTAAAAACTGGGCTTTTCATACAATCACGAACGTTCATTGTTCTCCTCCTTAATCAAGCTGACAATTATTATAGTATGCCATTCCGCTTTACACTTTGCTGGTACAATCGACACTTTTACTATTGGTCCACTCAAGTGGCAAATCATAAGTCCTCCAATCAACAATAAACCTCATTGCTAAAGGAAGTCAATATATTTTCCTCACTTCCAATCACGCTTGATTTCATACCTCGCTGGCGACCCAAACGTTTTCTCCCGGATTTTAGGGTTAAACGTTTCATCTGTGATTTCGATGGAAATGATGTTAGCTGGGATCTTTGATTCCAGCTCATTATGTTCTCGGCACCAACCCCAAAACATTTTTCTACCCGTTTTGTGACGTCGCCCTATAGCAACATCAAATGGTTCCATCATTCTGCATGTTCTTACCCCGTCTTCTCCACGAATATAGGTAACTTCAACCACACGTTTCTTTTGAATTGCTTCTGTAATTCTTTTGACGACTTCATCTAGCTTCATAATCCTACTCCTTTTTCTTGGTAAGAATACGACCCAACGCTATCATATGGCTTAAAATAAACAATAAATCCTATCATCACTTAAGTCAAATTCTCCTTTGTGCGTGTTCCCTCGCAATGTGCCTTTTAATACCACTCAACGTCTTGTAGTAACGACATCTACCCGAATCCTTACAATACTCACACCGGTATTTCCTGCTTTCTTCAACCCACACATAACCATCTTCTGAATTATGTACATCCCTCTCACTCCCACTTATATTTACAGCATCCCTTTTCCTTCCTACTTGGGCCTGCAACACATATATGGCCACTGCCAATGCCACTAAAGACACCCCAACTCCAAGTAAACCACTGTCCCATACATTTTCCCCCACATTGTCTTGATTCATTGAACTTGTCGTGAACGAAACACCTATAAACAATAGCGTAACACATACTACCGTCAATAATAATCTTGGTTTAATAATTACTATGGTCATCACAATTACACATAATAGCAACATAATCAGATATGTCATTGAATCAGACAAATTAAATTCGAACGCTATTACATGTGACCCGACTATTGCCAATGCACTAGCCACAATAATCCTAAACCAACGACCAAAGCCCTCTATTTCAGGACCATGAATAAGTTCCTCTATTATCCTTTTAAGGCCCCGACTAACCCTCGCCATTACTCTGCCTAACTTTGATTTTATGTGCATCTTATATATTATTGTATCACCACATCCTTCAACCCAAACAATACTTTGCTTTTCAACTAACAAATAAATCATCATAAACCTTCCATTTTCATCAGCTCGGGCAGAATAATCTTATCACGCGCACTCTTAGACATACGTGCTAGCTTTGCCAATATCCCCGGGAACTTCTGGTCAGGATAAACCCCATAATTACGTTTAAACCACCGTGACCAAGATACCCAGCCTGGAAACACCCAACCAGCACTCATAATATACTTACGCACATGGTACGACTGCATATGAAGATACTTGCCAATGTATCTAGCAGCACCAGCAACATCATCAACAGCTTCAATATAAGGCTTAATACTTCTATGAACACCAATCCACATATCCTCTATCTCACGCTGAGGCATGAATTCACATTTACATATAACGTGTATATGCTCACGTAAGGGCTCATTTTCGTCGCAGGCAACCACACCAAAATACTCGAATACTCCGTACTTACGTCTCATGCGCTTTACCAGCTTACTAAACGATTTAACAACCTCTATACCCAAAACTATAGACTCATCACTACTATTAAGGGTCAAAAACCTCAGTCTGTCAGCTGCCTCAGCACCCGTAAACAACCGATGCCAAAACCTAGCCCTCCTTCGTTCCTCATTAGTCTTAAACATCAACCACTCCTCGCCTAAAATAACAACGGCAACATATGCCTATAAGAAGGACAGAAGTTATTATTAATATATATACAGGGATATAAGACCTGTCTCCTAAGAGGCGCGAGCTTTCGCTCGCCGCCAACCGCCTCTCGCTTTGCACCACAATGCCCTCAAAAGCACTTCTAAGCCCCTAGAAACCTTATCATTCACCCTAGACATACCAGACCAGGGATATAAGACCTGTCTCCTAAGAGGCGCGAGCTTTCGCTCGCCGCCAACCGCCTTGAGCTAAAAGCTATCGCTTTTCTCAATTATTCACCCTCCTCATTCCAAATCGGTAAAAATGGATGTACCTTAAAAACACTCCTATCAATCTCCTCCTGATTACGTTTAG
>DATKVL010000524.1:0-11979 GCA_035530115.1 Dehalococcoidia bacterium
ACAAATATCGCAAAACATCCTGGCAGTTTTGTGCTCCTGTGGTCGCCAGGGAAGTATTTGGAAGGTAGTAGGGTCAGGCAAAGCCACCATATCGCTCTCGTCAATACGGGCAAAGCCCTGGATAGATGAGCCATCAAACCCGCTTCCCAATTCCAAAGCTGATTCTAATTCTTCAAAGGTGATAGCAAAGCCCTTAAGAAAACCCAGGATGTCAGTAAACCATAACCTTATGAATTTAATATCTTGTTCTTTGGCTAACTTAAGGATATAATCTTTTGTCTCAGCTCGGTCTTTAGCAACCATCAATCCTCCTAGTTCTTGGAGTAATTGGCTGCTATCAAATCACAAGTTAGAGCGGAAGTCAATTGTGTAGTTGACAAAATATTTTGGGGGATGTTAAGTAGGTAAACGGTTATCGATGTCCACTGTAAAAATCGAGAGATAGTTGGAATATGAAAAGAGTATATGTTAAGGAAGAGGTCTGCATTGGCTGTGGCCTGTGCCAAGTTTATTGCCAGGTGGAGCAATCTCAATCTAAGGACCTAATCAAGGCATTTAAAAAAGAGGCTCCCCGTCCTTTGCCCCGTGTGCGTGTGGAGAGGAATGTAGAGATTTCCTTTCCCATTCAATGTCGCCATTGCGCTGAGCCATGGTGTGTTTATTCTTGTCTTACCGGTGCGCTGCACAAAGACCCTGTAACTGGCATGGTCAGCGTTGATATGGAAAAGTGTATTGGCTGTTGGACATGCATAGTAGCCTGCCCTTACGGGGCGCTTAGTCGAGACCTGAATAGCAAAACTATTATTAAGTGCGACCTTTGTCCCGGGCGGGAGATACCTGCCTGTGTAATGAATTGTCCCAACGAAGCGCTTGTACTCGGTATAGATGAGAAAGAAGAATGATATGGATAAGATGATCGCCATAATCGACTACGGTGCGGGAAATTTGCGTAGTGTCGCTAACGCCGTCAAGAAATTGGGTTACCACCCGAGGGTAACAAGCGAGCCGGGTGAAGTATTTGATGCTGCTGCAGTTATCCTCCCTGGTGTTGGCGCCGCTGCTGACACCATGAATAGCTTAGAGAAACTAGGTATGACCGACGCTATTCGTCAACTGATACAACACAGGCGACCGCTCTTCGCCGTTTGCGTAGGGCTGCAGATACTGCTTTCAGGAACTGAGGAGGGAGGCTGGCACGAGTGCTTGGGCGTAATTCCCGGGAAGGTAAAAAGGCTACCCCAAGGACTTAAAATCCCTCATATAGGTTGGAATCAGGTAAAACAAAGGCTTACCCATCCTGTTTTTGAGGGCATACCGGATGAAGCCAATTTTTACTTTGTCCACAGCTTCTATGCTGAGCCTGAAGACATATCGGTGGTGGCAGGCACGACAAACTATGGTGTGTCTATGTGCAGCATGGTAATCAAGGATAACCTGATCGCAACTCAGTTCCACCCTGAGAAAAGTGGTGAAGATGGATTGAAGATGTATGCTAACTTCTTGAAGATAGCGCTAGGTACGAGCTAGAAATAAATGCAAACCAAATACTTGATTATAGGAAATTCGGCTGGCGGCATTGGAGCTGCGGAAGCCATACGCCAGGTGGATAAGAAAGGGGTTCTGACCATCATTTCCGAAGAGCCTTATCCCGCCTATTCACGCCCTCTTATCTCAAAATACCTTACGGAAGAACGAACTCTTGAGGAGATATTATTCCGTCCCCTCGGCTTCTATGACCAGAACAATATTATTTTTCTCCCAGGCAAGAAAGTGAGTCACTTAGAGCTAGATCACCAGAGCGCTCGGTTGGAGAACGGCGAGCAAATTGCTTGGGAAAAGCTCCTGATCGCCGTAGGAGGGAAACCCATCTTTCCTAGGATGAAAGGGAGTGGCAAGAGAGGTGTTTTTACTTTTACCAACCTTGATGATGCTAAGGCGATTGACAGATTCCTGGATAACGCCAGAAAGGCGGTAGTTATTGGCGGTGGGCTCATCGGGATTAGCGTAACTGAAGCTCTCATGAAACGAGGGGTTAATGTAGTAGTAGTGGAAATGAAAGAGCGAATATTAAATACCATACTCGACCAACAAGCATCCTTAATGGCTGAAGAAGTTCTTAAGCAGGCCGGCGTGGACATCATTGCAGGGCAGACTGTGGTTAAGGTCAACGGGAGAGGGACAGTTGAAGAGGTTATTTTGGATAATGGAGATACTGTACTTTGTGATTTGGTGGTGGTGGCTATTGGAGTATTACCGCGCCCGGAGCTCGCACTAGATGCCAAGTTAGAAATAAACCGAGGTATAGTAGTAGACCATCATATGGCTACAAACCGCCCGGATGTTTATGCCTGTGGAGATGTAGCTGAAGCTTACGATTTCGTGTATGGGGAGAACAGACTTATCCCCATCTGGCCCAATGCCTATGTTGGAGGCAGGATTGCCGGCTATAACATGGCTGGCATCCCCACCAAATACTCCGGCGGCACAGCTATGAATTCGCTCAACTATTTTGGAATTGACATCGCCTCCGCAGGGATGCCTACAGCGCCCAACGACGACGGCTACGAAACTATTAGCAAACAAGAAGGCAATATATATCAAAAGGTCATATTGAAAAATGACCTAATAATGGGAATGATATTTGTAGGAAATATTGAAAAGTCGGGCATGATTTTCGGTCTTATGAGGGACAGGGTCAATGTAGAGAGCTTTAAACAGTCGCTTTTGGCTGATGATTTTGGCCTGGCATTCTTTCCCCGGGCGTTGTGGCAAGAGCGACTGGCGCCATCACCAGATATAATTCTTCAACCCTCCCTGCCTATCGAAGCTGAGGAGGAAACCTTTGCTGGTGAGTAGCTACCTAGCTTTGGAGTGATGAAGTTGAAAAAATTAAGCAGGATAAACAACCTCTATCATGATGATAAGGTGATCGATGCCTGTTCCATCTTTGGAATGATGGATACTTCAGGGAATCGGTTTTCGGGCAAGCCGGTCGTAGAAGCTATCGCCAACATGCACGTTCGAGGCAATGGTCTGGGTGGTGGGTTTGCTATTTATGGGTTATATCCTGAATATGCTAACTGCTATGCTTTCCATATAATGTATCTGAGTCGGGAGGGGCAAGCCAAAGTAGAGGATTTCCTCAGACACAAGTTTCATGTAATTGATGCCAAAGAGGTGCCCACTAAGCCAACGCCCGGTATAGTAAACCCTCCCTTAGTATGGCGTTATTTCCTCGAAGTGAAAGTCGAGGAAAGCAATGGGCAATCAGAGGACGATTATGTCGTGGATAGGGTCATGGAAATCAACACAAAGATGGAAGAAGCCTTTGTCTTTTCCAGCGGCAAGAATATGGCAGTGTTCAAAGGGGTAGGTTATCCTGAAGAGATAGCAGAATATTTCTGCCTAGAGCAATATGAAGGTTATCTCTGGACAGCCCATGGCAGATTTCCCACCAATACTCCTGGTTGGTGGGGTGGAGCACATCCCTTCAATATCCTGGACTGGACAGTGATTCATAATGGTGAAATCTCTTCTTACGGCATAAATCGACGGTATTTAGAGCAATTTGGCTACAATTGTACCATGCAGACCGACACTGAGGTGGTGGCTTATGCCGTTGACCTTTTAATACGAAGGCACGGCCTTCCCATAGAGATAGTAGCCAAGATATTAGCACCTCCTTTCTGGAGTTATATAGAGCGCTGTTCCCCAGAAGAGCAAAAACTCTTTCAAACCTTGCGCCAAGTCTATGGCAGTCTTCTGCTGAATGGACCTTTCACTGTGATCATTGCTCATCAAGGGGAGATGATTGGTCTTACTGACAGGATAAGGTTACGTCCTCTCACAGTGGGAGTGAAAGGGTCGGTGCTTTACCTTGCTTCTGAAGAATCAGCTATTCGCTTGGTCTCCCCCGACCTTGACCGGGCCTGGATTCCCATGGGTGGCGAGCCTATTGTGGGTAGTTTGGGAAAACCACTCGAGCCTGAAAAAGCTTCAGCTGCAGAAATAAAAGGTGTACGCAAATGCTAACTAAGAGAATTATCCCTTGTCTTGATGTTACTCAAGGGCGAGTAGTCAAGGGCACCAGCTTTACCCATCTTCAAGATGCTGGTGACCCCGCAGAGCTAGCTGCCTTCTACTACAAGGAGGGTGCTGATGAACTCGTCTTTTTGGACATCGGTGCTACTCCTGAGGGACGTGACATCATGGTTGACATTGTCGAGCGAGTATCCGAGCAGGTTTTCATTCCCCTCACCGTTGGCGGAGGTTTGCGTGGCATCGAAGATACGCGTCGCATGCTGAAAGCAGGGGCAGACAAGGTATCCATTAACACCGCCGCCGTGCAGAATCCCAGGCTTATCACCGAAGGAGCAGAGAAATTTGGTAGTCAGTGCATTGTCGTGGCTATCGATGCTAAGCGACTAAAAAATGGTACTGATGCTAAATGGGAGGTCTGCACTCACGGGGGACGAAAGCCTACTGGCACCGACGCCATTGAATGGGCTAAGCAGGTTGTGGCTCTTGGTGCTGGAGAACTGCTTCTCACTAGTTGGGATGCTGATGGTCAGCGAACTGGATATGACCTGGAATTGACACGCGCTATTAGTGAGGCAGTGATGGTGCCAGTCATCGCCAGCGGTGGTGCCGGCAATTTGGAGCATCTCTATGAGGCTTTAGTCATAGGCAAAGCCGATGCTGTTCTTGCGGCTAGCATCTTTCATTATCAAATTTATTCGATTCGTCAGGCCAAAGACTACTTAGCGGAAAAAGGCATACCTATAAGAAAAGGATGAGATGAAGACATACTTGCCGCCAAAATTCATAGTGGAGAGAGACGATTCTCGGTGTATTAGATGCGAGGTGTGTGTCAACCAGTGCACCTTTGACGTTCATTCCTATGATATTGAGGACGATGAGATAAGGAGCCGCGAGGAGAATTGCGTTGGCTGTCACCGTTGCGTAGTCTTTTGTCCTACTGATGCTTTGACCATTAGAGAAAATCCACTGGATTACAGAGAGAACTACAACTGGCGCCCCGAGGTTATCGAAGATATCATCAAGCAATCCGAGACCGGTGGCGTACTTCTCACCGGAATGGGGAATGACAAAAGCTACCGCATTTACTGGGACCACCTGGTTCTTAATGCCAGCCAGGTGACCAATCCCTCTATTGACCCTTTACGTGAACCGATGGAGTTAACTACTTATCTGGGGCAAAAACCTGACAGAGTAGAGTTTGGCTCGCTGGGTCTTAAGACAGAACTACCCCCCCAGGTCAAGCTCGAGGTTCCTGTAATGTTTTCCGCCATGTCCTATGGTGCAGTAAGCCTGAATGTACATGAGTCCCTGGCCAGAGCTGCCACTGAGATGGGAACCCTGTGGAACACAGGTGAAGGTGGGCTCCACCCCAAGCTTTATAAGTATGGAGATAACACTATAGTCCAAGTAGCTTCGGGGCGATTTGGCGTTCACCCTGAATATCTCGATGTAGCCAGAGTAGTGGAAATTAAGATTGGTCAAGGGGCTAAGCCCGGCATCGGGGGCCATCTCCCCGGCGAGAAAGTGGGTGCTGAAGTATCAAGCACCCGAATGATCCCTAAAGGCACAGATGCCTTATCCCCAGCGCCGCAGCACGATATCTATTCCATTGAGGACCTGGCACAGCTTGTCTATGCCCTGAAAGAAGCCACAAACTACACCAAGCCAGTAGCCGTAAAGATTGCTGCTGTTCACAATTCAGCAGCTATCGCCAGTGGCATGGTACGGGCAGGAGCAGATATTATAGTTCTCGATGGGCTGCGAGGCTCTACGGGCGCTGCACCCAAGATCATCCGCGATAACGTTGGTATTCCCATTGAACTAGCTCTCGCTTCCGTAGATGACCGCCTCAGACAAGAGGGCATCCGAAATCAGGCCTCTGTCGTAATCGCGGGCGGAATCAGAAACAGCGGTGATGTAGCCAAGGCCATCGCCCTGGGCGCCGATGCCATCTATATTGGAACTGCTGCTCTCGTCGCCCTTGGATGCACCATTTGTCAGCAATGCCATACAGGGAAATGCGCTTGGGGCATTTGCACTACGGACCCCTGGTTAACCAAGAGGGTCAATCCTGATATCGGAGCTAGGCGGCTGTCCAATCTCCTCCGCGGCTGGAGTCTTGAGCTTAAGGACATACTGGGTGGCATGGGCATCAATGCCTTAGAAAGTCTCCGTGGCAATCGCCTTCATCTGAGAGGCGTGGATCTTACCGATACTGAATTAAATATCCTCGGAGTAAGGATGGCAGGAAGCTAAGATGAAAGAAGCTGTAATAATAGATGCCAAGGGCATTTTCTACCGAGAACTCAATGCCAAATTGAGGAAGGCGGTATCAAACGGAACTCAAAAGATTGAGTTGCGAAATGTCTACGGACAGAGGTATATCGGCACGGACCTGGACAAGCCAGTTGAGATTGAGATATTCGGCACCCCGGGTAATGATTTAGGGGCTTTCATGGATAGTCCCAGGATTATTATCCACGGCAATGCCCAGGATGGCTGCGGGAATACTATGAATAATGGAGAAATCATCATTCATGGTCATGCCGGGGATATTCTTGGATTATCCGCCAGAGGGGGCAAGATTTTCGTTAGAGAGGATGTTGGTTATCGGGCAGGTATTCACATGAAAGAATACCAAGACAAAAAGCCAATGGTGGTTGTTGGTGGCACAGCACAGGATTTTTTGGGCGAGTATATGGCAGGCGGGGTTCTAATCCTCCTGGGGTTAAACCTGAAAGAAGGAGAGAGCCATAAGGCAAATTTCATCGGCACAGGTATGCACGGTGGTGTTATCTATATGAGGGGAGAGGTTCAGGAATTTCAGCTAGGCAAAGAAGTGGGTGTCGCTGAACTGGATGAAAACGATTACCTTGTTCTAAAGGAACTCGTAGGTGAATTTGCTTCTCACTTCGGCTACGATGCCGAGGAGATACTGAAGCACAAGTTTATTAAACTTTTCCCCCTTTACCTTCGCCCTTACGGCCGACTCTACGCTTACTAAATTAATGTAAGGAAGCCAGCGTTGAGCAGAGTATTTATCATAGCCAATGAAAGAGAGCGAGCAAGGCAACTGAGGGCAGAACTCGCCCAGAGGGGCCTTGATTGCCTGATTGTTCCTCATAATGATGGAGCGGTCGGAAAAATTGTGGGGCAATCCCCGGGGGTGATGTTGTTAGACACAGATGAAGCGACACTTGGTTCAGAAGCGTGGGAACTCGCTCAAAGGATAAGGCAAGACATGAACATACCCCTCATCGCTCTCATGTCCAGAGAGAAACTCAATGGCCTTGATTCCAGCAGCATAGATGATTTTGTGGTCAAACCCTGGGAAGCAAATGAGGTTACAGCCAGGATAAAGCGAATCCTGAGGCAAAAAGGGAGCATAGACAACGAAGATATAATTAGGTGTGGCGACTTAGTTATAGATTTAGCTAAGTGCGAGGTATCACTTAGTGGCAAGCCAATAATGCTGACCTTCAAGGAGTACCAGTTACTCAAATTCCTGGCGAGCAATAAAGAGAAGGTTTTTACCCGTGAATCTTTGCTTGACAAGGTCTGGGGATGGAACTATTACGGTGGTGATAGAACGGTGGATGTGCATATCAGAAGATTGAGGAGCAAAATCGAGGACCCAACTCATACCTTCATCGAGACAGTTAGGAATATTGGCTACAGATTACGAGAAAACTTCTAGCCATTTCCCATTTGCCTTCTTTAGTACATCAGTTTTTTCTTTTCCCGCTCCGTAACACAAATTTAACCTGTCTGTAATATTCTGGAAACAATAGGCGGATTAAATTGCAGACATGAAATGTGGGAGGATTCCAAATGTCTGTCAATGCCGCTGATACCGCCTGGCTTCTAATTTCAGCAGCACTGGTCATGCTAATGACACCAGGTGTGGCTCTGTTCTATGGCGGAATGGTGAGAAGAAAGAGCGTTCTTTCCACAATGATGATGAGCTTCGCTGCCCTAGCTGTCGTCGGTATAATCTGGGTGCTTTATGGCTATAGTCTAAGCTTCGCTCCTGATATAGCAGGCATTATTGGTGGTCTTGATTGGATGGGTCTCAGGCAGGTAGGACAGACGCCATCTGCTGTCTATGCCAGTACTGTTCCCCATCTGGCCTTCATGATATTTCAGGCTATGTTTGCCATAATCACCGTGGCTTTAATCACCGGGGCAGTAGTCGAGAGGATGAAATTTAGTGCCATCCTAGTCTTTTCCGTTTTATGGCTAACCGTTGTGTATTGCCCCGTGGCACACTGGGTTTGGGGTGATGGTGGCTGGCTAGCTAAATTGGGTGTACTCGACTTTGCCGGCGGCATCGTGGTTCACATAAGCGCTGGCGTTTCAGCCTTAGCTTTAGCCCGCTTGCTTGGTCCTCGTAAAGGCTTTCTGGAGAGAGAGCCTATGGAACCTCACAACATTCCCATGGTAGCGATTGGCGCCGGGCTGCTCTGGTTTGGCTGGTTTGGCTTCAATGCTGGCAGTGCTTTGACCTCCGGAGGGTTGGCCGCTAGCGCGTTTGTCACCACTAACATTTCAGCTGCCGCGGCTGCCTTCACCTGGATGATACTCAGTTGGCGTCAACGGCGTCCCAGTCTCCTTGGCATTGCCACCGGAGCGGTTGCTGGACTGGCGGCGATAACCCCGGCCGCGGGTTTTATACCACCATTGGCAGGAATACCAATCGGCATTGTGGCAGCGGTGATATGCTACTACTGCATGCTCTTCAGGATGAGACATGGTATCGATGAGTCGCTGGATGTATGGGCGGTTCACGGAATGGGAGGCACCTGGGGTGCTCTGGCCACCGGCATTTTTTCTAGCGCAGCCATTAACTCGGCTGGTGCCGATGGTTTGCTTCTGGGCAATGCCATACAGCTTGCGAGGCAGTTCGCTGGAGTCGCTGTAGTCTGGGGCTATGCCTTCGGTGTTAGTTGGGTTTTGGGCAAAATACTAGACGTTACTCTGGGGCTAAGAGTCAGTAAGACTGAAGAAACGGTAGGTCTAGATATCTCACAGCACGGGGAAAGGGCATATGGAGGGGGGCTGAGATGAAAAAGATAGAAGCCATTATCAGGGAAGAAAAACTGGAAACTGTCAAAAGGGTTCTCGAGGAAAATGGTTATTTCGGCATGACAGTCACTGCGGTAAGCGGCAGAGGCCGTCAAAAGGGGCTATGCCTGCAATGGCGAGCAGGAGAATATCGGGTAGATTTCCTTCCTAAGCTCAAGCTCGAGGTTGTTGTCCTGGACGAGGATGTGTCCAAGATTTTGCATGCTATTGCCAACAGTGCCAGAACTGGCGAGATGGGAGATGGAAAGATATTTGTCTTTCCTCTTGATAACGCAGTGCGTATCAGGACTGGGGAGGATGGCGACAACGCTATATAAAAGGAGATTAAAAATCGGAAAAAGGAGGGTAGAAATGGAAAACAGAAGCAGTAAGGAAAGCAAAGAGTATGTTCTCAAGGTGGCTAAAGAGCACGATGTCAAGTTCATCAGGCTGTGGTTTACCGACATTCTGGGCATTCTGAAAGGCTTTGCCATTACTGTGGAGGAACTGGAAGGCGCCCTGGAGCAAGGGATGGGCTTTGATGGTTCCTCTATTCAGGGCTTTGCTCGGATCGATGAGAGCGATATGGTGGCCATGCCTGACCCGGACACCTTTGAGTTGCTCCCCTGGAGACCCAGAGTGCACCATGCCGTAGCTAGGATGTTCTGCGACATCCAGAGACCCGGTGGTGAGCTTTTTGAAGGGGACCCCAGATATGTGCTGAAGAGAAATTTGAAGCGAGCGGCTGACATGGGATACACCTTCTATGTGGGCCCAGAGTTGGAGTACTTCTACTTTCAGGATTCAAAGGGAACTCAGAGATTGGACGAAGGGGGTTACTTTGACATGACACCACTGGACGTCGCCACTGACCTAAGGCGAGAAACAGTTCTTACCCTGGAGGAGATGGGCATAGCTGTCGAGTATTCCCACCACGAGGTCGCTGCCAGCCAGCACGAGATAGATATGAGGTACACTGACGCCCTGACCATGGCTGACAATGTGATGACCTACCGCCTGGTAGTCAAGCAAATAGCTCTTCAGCAGGGAGTTTACGCTACCTTTATGCCTAAGCCGGTCTTCGGTATTAATGGCAGTGGCATGCATGTCCACCAGTCACTGTTTAAAGATGATGCCAACGCCTTCTTTGATAAGAATGATAAATATCACCTCTCTAAGTTAGCCAAGCACTATATCGCCGGGCTGCTAAGGCATGCCCCTGAAATCACTGCGGTCAACAATCAGTGGGTCAATTCCTACAAGCGACTGGTTCCTGGATATGAGGCACCCGTGTACCTTTCATGGGCACGGCGAAATCGGGCCGACCTTATCAGAGTTCCAGAGTATATGCCGGGCAAAGAAAAGGCTACCAGGATAGAGTTCAGGTCCCCTGATCCTGCTTGCAACCCCTACCTTGCCTTCGCCGTGATGCTGGCTGCTGGACTGGAAGGAGTTGAGAAGGAATATGAAGTGCCAGACCCTGTAGAAGAGAATGTATATGAGATGACCGAGGAGGAGAGAGAGAGGCGAGGGATAGGCACTCTACCTGGCAGCCTTTGGGAGGCGATCCAACTCGCGGAACAAAGTGAACTGGTGCAAAAAGCCCTTGGCGACCACGTTTTTAATGCTTTCATCAAGAATAAAAAAATCGAATGGGATCAATACCGGAGCCAGGTAACCGACTACGAGCTTAAGAGCTATTTGCCAATCTTGTGAGGCGCGCGGAATACGTATATTCGCCAAACAGGGCAGGTCTGGTTAGACTCATACCACTTCTACTGCCGTTCCGTAGGCTACCATCTCAGCAGCCTTTTTGTTTCCTTTCAGCACATATCTGGGGTCCCCTTCAAAAAGCTGGCCCCCAGCCAACAAATGTCGCAAAACATCTCTTCGGGAAGCAGGAGGCAAAACTGTTTCTCTGTAGTTCTCTTCATATCAGTCTGTGGTGCCCTTCGGCAGGGCAACTAGAGATACTGTCAACACGATGGCAATGGACTATACTTCTACTTAAAGGGGTCCCAGCGCACCGTCTGTTTCTCATATGCAGGCGGAAATAGCTTCAAAAACTCGTCGTAATAGAGGAGTTCTTTGAATGTGGCGAATGGCGTGCCATAGGCTGACTTCGGACGCCTCTGTATCTCTTCAGGGTCAATTACCTTGGATACCAGCATGTCCATAACGTTATCTGTGCCGACCCCCATGGCGAACCTGAGCTTCTCACGATTGGCAATCTTCTCAGGAAGCATATCGCGGAATGCCTCACGCAGAATGAACTTTTCTATTTGCTGCTCACCGTAAATCTTCCATGCCATCGGTATCTTCTTGGCGAAAGTGACAATCCTGGCGTCCAGGAATGGTATCTGATACACCACGGCGTTCGCCATCCAGCCCCGGTCGAGGCGCCTCAGAGCAGTGTTGTAGGCGATATCCAGCAACCTCTGGGCAAGCTGTTCTCGGTGTGCGTCGCTGGTCACTTTGGGGTTTTTTAGAACCATACGGTATCCCCCAAATAGTTCGTCGGCCCCTTCACCAACCAGGACAGCATTGGAGTATTCCTTTGCCATCCGCGCAACGTAGTAGTTGGAGATAATGCCCGATATGCAGTCCTCGTCAAAACTCTCAAGGTGCCAGACTGCCCGGGGAATCAAATCGAAAATATCAGAATCGGTTATCCGGTAGATGTGAAGATTGTGCTCAAGACCGAGGAATTGGGCCATTAGCACAGCATTTTCCAGGTCGGGACCGGGCGCGCTGTCAATGGTGCCGGTGAACAGGTGCAGGTCAGGGTTGTACTCCTTGGCAATGGCGGCCACAATAGAGCTGTCCAGACCCCCGCTCAACGAGACGCCCCGTACTCCTGGCATTCTTTTCTGC
>DATKVL010000525.1:0-3561 GCA_035530115.1 Dehalococcoidia bacterium
GAAGTCCAGTGCATCCTTGCTGTCTGCCATATTGGTGCCTTGCTCAAACACATTCACCTGTGAGCGTAGACCTTTGTTCAGTTCAACTTCAGCAAGGTTAAGATCACCATTCTCAATTGCTTCCACTGCCAGTACAACTGCACCCTTCAGATTCTGCTGCCGAACAAAATCATGTATCTTGCTGATAGTGTATTTTACATTCACACTGTCCTTGGCAAGAAACAGGTTATCCAGCAGCCGCTGGTAACTCTGTGCTTTCTTCTTGTCACTTCCATTGAGAATATTTTCCAGTGAATCCGGTAAGTGTTCAGCAATAGGTTCACCATACTGATCAACAAAGTCGATTGCATGTGAAGCCACGTCACGATATACAGCAGACTCAAAAAGGTTGGGTGAGACAATGCTGCGGATAAGTTTGCAGAACTCGCTGTTGAAGCACAGTAGTGTCAGAATGTTTTCCTGTAGTGCTCCAGATAATTTATCTTCAGTTGCCATTTTTATTTATCCTCTCAAAATTCTCTGACTGCCATCTCTGCAATTGAATTTCATAACGTGCACAGAATCTCTGCAATGCCCGTTCATTGTATTTGCAGCTATAAGGTGGGATGTTTTCTCCTACTGGGAAGTCAGGGTGTGGCAGTTTGATCACTGACTCATTTCGTTTAATCAACTCAAGATTCTTTTCACGCACTGTCCGATACTTTGCAGGATCACCAGTGATCAGCTTACGTGCAGTTGCTGGTCCTATTCCATGGATACCTTCAACTTCGTTATGTGTGCCTGTCATGGCCAGAGCTTCCACCAGTTTCTTTGCAGGCAGTCCCCACTCAGCATCGTAGTCTTCGTGTGTGTACAATCCCTTCTTGCCTTTGTACAAACCGAAGTGTTTCCACTCAAACAACTGGTACAGATCGCTGTCATTGCTCATCGCAATTATTTTGTTGTACCTGTGCCGATAGTAGATGGTTGCGTGAGCAATAAGATCGTCCGATTCAAATCCCGGTATGGACCAGATTGGCCATCCCATGACTTTCATCAGTTCGCGTATCTGTGCAATAGAAGTTGTTGCTCTCTCTGCCAGTTCAGGGTCCTTGGTGTCAGCACGTAGCAGTTTGTATTCTGGATACACCAGTGATCGCTTGTATGGTTTGCTATCAGTGCACAGAACCACACTGGTTGCATCACACTCATCAATTGCTTTCGCAATAGCCATCATGAAACCATACAAGCCACCAGTGAACTCATCACCACTACTGAGCATAGGATGTGCAGCAGATGCCTTGTACACCTGATTGGAAAGGTCCACACAAATAAGTGTCCGGTTCATAAAAAGTCATCGCCAATCAGTACATCCAGCCACATACCCTCTGTTGTCAAACCAGAACTGTGTGGCTTTGAAATGTCATTGAACCATTGCTTCAGTATGAACACTTGTCGGCCAACCACAATTGCATGCTCTGGTACATGACCATGCACTGGCACCTCATGCTTGTCCCAACAGAATTTATTTGTTGGGACCAGCTTCACGTTAGAAGAATCGGTACTCATATCACGCCTCTGTATGACTGGTGACGTATTGAGTACATGTGGGAGTCAGTTGGCATAACTTTATGCACCAAGCGATCTGTAGCAATCCAACCACCAACAGTGATCAGCGCAACTGCAATCAGAAACACAATGAAGCCTTGCAAATTTTCTACTCTGATTAGTGGTGAAAGTAAACATGTGTGTGCAAACAGAATTGCACACCCAAGTACAAATAAAATAATTCCAATTGTCAGCATACTTCCCCCTAATTTTAAATAAGTAAAACTGCTACCACTGAAATCAACATAGCCAGTCCAGCACCAAATAAGAATGGAGCAATGACTGGAACCTTTACACGATACTTGTCAGCTTTCACTTCTAAATAAATTGCACAACCAATGAAAGCTGCCCCTGTAAAAATATAAATCAAAAATATGTCTTTCATCCAACACATCCCTTCAGCAAAACTGTGTACCAAAAAACAAAAGAGACACACAGCATCACCATCAAAAATTTCTCACGTTTAGACAAGTGCCCCATCAATTGCCTCCATTCAAATAATGAACATGCTCTGCTGCATCCTTTGCAGTTGGCCAATCACTCTCTGCAATGAATTTATTTTTAGTTGGCTCATAATGTCCAACCACATAGATGCCATCAATTAAAAGATAAACATACATACCATTCTCCTTCTTCTCAATATGAAACAGATACAACAATATCCACAGGAAAACTGCAAACCAAAAAATCCCCCACATCACAAAATATTCCATGTCTAGTCATCTTCATCATCGTGTGTAGTTATACCGCTTCCTGCTGCAATCAGAACCTGCTTGAGCAACTTTGCCTTCACATAGCCGGGGAAGTAGTTGTCGAACAGCGACACAACAGGTGTGGTGGTTTGAAGTACCAATTTCATACTCAGTGGAATTCTTGCCTTGGCAGAAACAACTGCTGCATGTGAAACCAGAATTCTGGCCAGCACGTTGTACATTGATTTTGTCTCAGCAGTATGCAAATTACCAAGATCATTTGAAGACATGAACTCAGTCACATCCTTCAGTATTTTTCTTGCCTGTGTGAGTAGTGGTGGTGGAAAAATATGATGTGTCTGGCCCAACATTTGTGACAGTGCCAAACTCAGTGAGTTGGTCCACATGTTCAATTTTCTTTCCTGATCAGACGTAGGTTTTTCACTCTGTCTGAGTAACAAAAGATAGTCCAGTAAAACCTGTCTATCTTTTTCAGACAGATTTTTCACTGTGTTTTTTAAACTGTCTAGCTTGTCCACACAAACATCTCTCTCAGTGGATGTACGTGTTTTATTCCATCTCACATTAGAAGCAGCACTGGCTATTTCTCTCTTTCTTGATGCTGTGAGAATCTGCGCCCTTGCTTTACCACCAGACTTCCCTCTCTGCTCACTCATTTCAACGTATCCTGTGTGAAATTATTCGATTAAATTTTGGATTGTGTTTCTTAATTGCACGTGTTTCAGCATTCTTTGAAGCTCTGGCAATAGTGAATCTCTGACATAAACCAACAACAACTTCTCTAGGTATGCGTTTTTCTTTTCTGTGTTCTTTCATACGTTCCTTAATTTTTCTACTTGTTCTACCGATGTACAAAATTTCCCCAGTGAGTGGATCAAGTAAATAATAAACTCTGTAGTGTTTCTTCATTTTTAACTCACTATCTAGTTAATCTTGCAAGCATCCAATGGGTGTTATATATATACTACGTATATAAAAATATATCACCCTTGAAGTTTGCTTGTATGCTTGCTAACAGTTTTACTTCCTTTCTGTCTGGATTTAACAATCACTTTCTTTTGCATTCTGTCTGTCCCAGTTTTATTGGATTTTAAATTTATAGCTGTTTATAAACTCACACAGTGCATTTTTACCTTCTGGTGCTACGATGATCTGCAATACCTTTTATCAGATCACAGTGAGTAGTGTGTGACATTCAGTGCTTGCCTAATTTACTAGGACTTAAAACCACTGTGACGTTGTTTTGCTTTGCCCACTTTTT
>DATKVL010000526.1:0-3041 GCA_035530115.1 Dehalococcoidia bacterium
ACCGAGGCGTCTCTCCACCCATTCCGAGGGAATAAATTCGTGAATTAAGCCGCTCAGTAGAAACCCTATCGCCAGGAAGGGCAATACATCAAGGAAATAATCCTTGAATACTATGAAATACTGGACTACCAACTATTTACCTCCGGCATTTTGGAGCTGTGGCTGGTAGAAGAAAGCTCTCGTCTTCTTACACAGCCATACCAGAAAGAGCATGAAGGGGACTTCTGTGAGAACGCCAACAACTGTAGCCAGCACTGCTCCAGAAGAAAGGCCAAAGATGGTAATTGCCACGGCAACGGCTACCTCAAAGTGATTGCTTCCAGCGATTATCGCTGTTGGTGCCGCATCCTCATAGGGGAGACGGATAGGCTTAGAGACCAGGTAAGTTAGAGCGAAAACAAAAAGGATATTACAGAATATACCAACAGCAATCATGCCCACAACCGCTGGAATCTCCACGATTATGTTTCCCTGCAGACTGAATAAAATCACCAGGGTGATTAAGAGAGCGATTATAGAAACTGTGCGCAATGGAGGAATAAGTTTTGATTCAAACCATGCTGTGCCCTTCCGCTTAATGGCCTGAGTTCTGGTGAAGTAACCACATAAAAGAGGAAGGCAAATGTAGACTGCTACCGAAAAGGCTATCGTTTTCCAGGGTATGACGATTCCCGAAATTCCCAGGAGAAATCGGGCCAGCGGGGCATAGAGCAATACCATTGATAGCGAGTTTATAGCAGTCATTACCAGGGTATGCCCCATATTCCCCCTTGCCAGATAGCTCCACATCAAAACCATAGCAGTACAGGGAGCCACCCCCAGGAGAATCATCCCCGCCCGGTATTCCTGGGCAACTTCAGGAGATAAGAAGCCTTTGAATACCACACCCATGAACAGCCAGGCGAAGAAAGCCATGGTGAAGGGTTTTACTGCCCAGTTGGCGACAAGAGTGGCGATTATCGGCTTTGGGGTTCTGACTGCCTCTCTTACCTGGCCAAAATCTATCTGCACCATTATGGGATAAATCATCAAGAACAGACAGACAGCCACCGGAATAGAGACGTTGGCAACGGTTAGCCCACCTAATATATCAGAGATTTGAGGGAAACCTTTCCCTAGTCCTATCCCAGCGCCAATGCAAAGCGCTACCCATAAGCTCAGGTATTTCTCCCAAACCCCCAGTCTTCTCTCTTTTTCCTGGGACATTTATCACCTCTGTCTTTATTCCAAAAGCTTGGTCAGAGCCTGCCGGTCGGTGGCAAACTCAGGCTGGTCCAGAATAGGGCATTCTTCGAGACGGCACTTGCCCTGTGCTAGATCAATAGCAAAGGCAAGGCAAGTTCGCTTGCCACATTTCCTGCAATTTGTCTTGGGTAAGAATTTATGGAGCACAAGCCCCATAGCCAGTTTTGATTTGCCTGGTTGCAGGATATCTTGCTGTGGCTGACTTAATTTTGATGCAATCTTAGAACATATCGCTGGCTCAGGATATGCGCCTATGTCATAAAGCTTATAGCCCATAAATAACACTGGCTCCTCCTGGTAGCAGCTCCATACCGCCTTTGCTATCACCTTTGGGTCAAGGCCAGGCATATCGATATCCCTTTCACCCGGCTCGCACAGCAGGTTGACGATGCTTACGATCTGCCGGATAAATCTTTCTATTAGCTCCAGGGGAATGTTATGAAGGTATGGGGTGAGAGCTCTTGTGCCAACAATTTGCTTAGTATCTGCGACTCCATTTTCCTTAAGCGCCAGGAGCGATTCGCCGGGCAAATGCCCTGCTGATTCCCTTCCACATAGCACAATATACCTTATATTCGGGTTGGCCACGATATTACAGACCATCTTCTCCAATCCTATGTTCTCTGTTTGAAGCATACCTGAAAGTGCGGCGCCAGAGTCTGCACCAGCCATTACAAGCTCATTTAATTCCGTCGGTATGGCAAAGTCAAAGGTGTCTAAAATGACGCAAACTGCTACGGGGGAATAGTCGTTGCCCCTCACATAGCGACCTTCCTCTGGAGGATAACCATCTGGGGGTTTTACTTTTAGCATAAGCTTTTACCCCTGCTTGTCAGGGCTTTATAGAGCAGCCCGCTGCTTGCACTGAGAGTAGCTCCTTCTTTCAACTTCTCCAACGAACTAACGTTCAACTCTGTATCCAGAGCATTGCATAATATATTACCGCTCTTATTTCTGGCACCTCAAAATAGCCTCCCCTGTTTAGGATTTTTCACCTGAAAGGCCCGTGGTGAGCAGGTCACCACTGGGAAGACCATGCCTTTAGCTAGCGCTGCCATTTATCCCCTAATTTTATCTAAAAACTACATGTACAAGACGGCACCTTGAAAACTATGCTCTTACCCACTTCATTGCCGGCAACATCAGACACTATTACCGTGACTGTAACTTCAACGGACGTCTTATTTGGGGCAGTCCAGGTAATCATAGAGCCTTCCCCGGAAATCTCGCCGCCTGTGCATGACCATTCGTAAACCACTCCGCCGCTCGTGTCTGAAACAATGCACTCAATATCGTATTCTTTTGTTTTCCAGACCATGTACCCGGTCGTGGTTGTTTTCAAATATTTGGGCTCTTTGGCAGTAACAATCAGGTCTTCGATAGTTGGCGGAGTACCAGTTGCCACGCTGAGAATCACCGACCATGTGTCTTTCCCACCATAGCCATCGGTAACCACAACTGTGACGTTGCATGTGCCAACTTCTTGGGGGGCAGTCCAGTTTACAACTGCGCCTGTGCCAGAGATATCACCTCCGCTGACTGTCCAATCATAGCTTAGCTCGTCGCCATCACGGTCTGAAGCATCACACGTCACCTGGAGACTATCCGAAGGAAGAGTCCAGTCTGCATCAGCTATCAGGCTGGTAATGGTTGGCGACTTATTGGCTCTTACTGCGATGATTACATAATCCGTATCTTCGCCACCGCGGCCGTCGGTCACCGTGACTGTAATATTGTAGGAGCCTTCAAAGCGAGGAGCGGTCCAGATAACCGTAGCTCCTGCCCCAGTTATTTCG
>DATKVL010000527.1:0-1769 GCA_035530115.1 Dehalococcoidia bacterium
CTGGCTGTCATCGTACATGATGACTACATCTTCGTTGGCAGCAAACCCATGGCCAGCAACGGCCAGGTCCATGCCCACATGTCCTTCGTAGGCGGACAACGCGATGTCCGGCGCTATCTCGAAGCTGAGCTCGCTGATGTCTTCTTTCCTGGTTTGCTCTCCCTCGGCGGTAACGCTATATTCGCCGGTGGGCATCTCGGGTACCTGGAAGCTCGCCTCCCAGTCACCCTGGGCATCGGCCTTGATGTCTATGACCACTGGCTGGCCAGCAAACAATATTTTGATGCCCTTCTCGTTGGCGGTAAATTTGCTGCCCGTCATCGTTACAATGTCTCCAACAAAGCCCGATGATTTATCGATGCTTACGTCGCCCGTTACTCTGAAAAAAGCATCGATAACCTGGTAAAGCCGGCTGACATCGCCTTCGGCGTCTATCTTGTGTTCCCCCTTGCCGGAAGAGGGAATAGCGAAACTCCTTTCCCAGCTCCCTTTGGAGTTTGCCACGATATTACTCTCTACCGTTTTGTAGCTGCCAGTGAGGTAATAATACATCAAGGCGATGCCTGTTTCATTCTTGTCAAACCCCTGCCCCTTCACGGTAACCGTGGTGCCCACAGGACCTGTTTCAGGACTTACCGTCAAGCCCGGCATGACGGTGAAGTAAGTATATACTCTGGTGTACCATACGTCGGCCTCTACTTCATAGGGTCCGCTGGAGTCTTCAGGAACGGTGAAAAGGAGCGTGAAATCTCCACTGCTGTTAGTGCGGCCTGTGGTTATTATGGTCCCATCATAGTAAATGTCAACAAGTGTGTTCTCAGAAAAATCATGGCCGGAGACGGTGACCTCTGTCCCGGGGAGTCCATACTTGGAGGAGAGCTCGATGCCATAAGGTAGACATATGGCTGCTTGTGCGGTCACAGCCGGCAGGGCGATGGCGATAAGGCAGACGACAAGAACAACCAGCACTCGAGATAGTAAGCGCATTTGACTAATCTCTCGCTATTATAACCGAAAATGCCACTAAAAAGTAAATGCCGTATTGACTAAATTCCAAAATCCAAACTCTAAACAAGTCCAAATATCAAAATTCAAATCTCTAAACAATGACAAATGACAAAGATCAAGCGTCAAATCAAGCCCAAAATCCAAATGACAAAACGAAGTAGGTTTGACATTTAATCATTTGGCTTTCAGTTGTCATTGGGATTTTGAAATTTGGGTTTGTTCAGGATCGGGGCTTGCCCCCGACCATTCACCACCGAGATTGCTTCGGCTGAGTTCGTCAGCCTCGCAACGACACACCACACGTCATTGCGAGCGAAGCGTGGCAATCCCCTGCCCCACCGAGATTGCGGAGCCTGTTCCGAGCGTAAGCGAGGAATCTCGTTGAGTTTGCTTCGGCTTCGCCTCGCAACCGCTTACGCTCCTCGCAACGACAGAGGGGAAAAGATTGCTTCGTCCCGATAAATCGGGACTCGCAATGACAGGAAGGGGGATACCCCCGGGCATCGGGGAAAAGAGGGAGGGGCGGCTTGTGGCCGCCCCTCCTGGGAATCACCTTAATCCTCTCCCTCGGAGGGAGGGGTCAGGTGGGGTGTGCTTATACCCGACGAGTCCTGAAGATAAGCACTATGACTACAATCACCAGGACAGCGCCGATGGCGATAATTATCCAGACCCAGATTGGAGTTGCGGGCTGGGCTGGGTGCGCCTCAGCGTTGTGCGCTTCGAGTTCCGCCTGAGTGTCGAAGCACAGACCGTCCTGT
>DATKVL010000528.1:0-6150 GCA_035530115.1 Dehalococcoidia bacterium
ATCACCGTTGGCTCTTTTTACATCTGGTGGGATGGTGTCGATTCGTGGATCATCAGTGCAGCCCTCGGCGTAACCGGTGCTGATTATCACAAACGCACTGACCCGAACATCGTCGGCGTTTATGGTCCTGAGGGTGCTGCAACCGGCAACGCAACGGTAGCAGCTGGTTATCTGTAGTCGGTCGTTTCTTTTAAGGTGTGGTTGTGAAGAACATCGTTTGTATTTGGTACGGTGAAATTGTCGACATTCCTGCGGGTTGGGCGTTGTGTGATGGGAACAACGGAACGCCCGACTTGCGGGATAAATTCGTTGTTGGGGCCGGTGGCACTTATGATCCCTTCGACGACTTCGGCACCACCGTTACTGCCGCTGCTTACATGCACGCTTATGCTTTGTCTTATATTATGAAATTGTAGTGCAATAGGCAGCGAAGTTTAAAAAGGAGGCTCGACTTTGTGCAGTGGATTATTGATGTAATACTTTCTCTTGTCGCCGACCGTGTAGGCTATTTCGACCGCGGCGATCCCTCGGCTATAGATTTCAATGAAAGTGATCTCTTCGCCGATTATAACTGGCACCCGCTGGACTTGTCCGCCATAATCCCTGAAAAGGTTAGACTTGTCCGGCTTTGCGTTGTGTTCGCCCAGCCATATGTGAACCGGCGTATCCAGTTTCGAACACACGGCAATTCCTTTGTCAACAATCGTTCTTCTTTACATATGCAGGTCGCGGACACACCTCGCGAATCTGATGTGCTTATTGCTCCAGACGTTGACGGTAAGGTCGACTATCGTGTTACTGTTGGGAGCGATGCCATTATAACTATAACTGTCGGCGGCTGGTGGTTGTAATGTTTTACTTTTTTGTTTTGATTGGATGAGTGAATTATGATTTTTGGTAGTGATTTTTGGAAGTGGGCTCAGTTTGCAATTGCTGTCCTCAAACTCATCGCCAATATTTTCGGCGACGATTCAGACAAGGAACAAGCGAACAATCATTTTTCGCACATTTTGTCTGATTCCTGATGCTCCAGGTAAAACTCGAACCGATGCCAAACCCCAACGCTCGCTATTTTGAGCTTACGGACGGTACGATCTTTATTGTTGACTTCCCGCTCCCTGATTGTCTCTTACTCTATTCTTGGCGAGCCGTCCTCTGGCACTTTCGCTGGTATGCGATCTCGACAAGTCGCTTTGACGGTGCCCGCTGCCGTGTTTCGATGCACCGGCTCATCGCTGAAACCCCGCCAGGTCAAGTCTGCCATCACCTTAATAAAAACTCTCTCGACAATCGCAGGGCCAACCTTTTGAACCAAATACCGAGACACCATGCAGAACTCCACCGAATCCGAAAATTTGGCAGAAAAAACCAGAAAAAAACGACAATAAAGGGGTTGTTTTTTATATTTATAATTGTCTCTTTTCTTATTATCATACATGTTACGCGTGTGTGCACGCGTGTGAAATACTTTTTGATTTTGTAAGAACTCTGATTTGGTTTTGTGAAAAATGCCAAAAAATTTCAATCCAAAACGCATTAAAAGTCCTTCAAGAAACGTTAAATATTCCAGATCTAAAACACAGATTAAACGCCAAAACGCTTTTAAGACTTGTTCGAATTGGTGGACCGCAAATCGCACTCACGACATCTTTTGCCGGTGGTCAAGTTTCGCCGCCGACAAACAGACCGCCTACAATGCTTTTCTTAGTGTTAACATTGTTCGTGTTTACAACGATTTGCCCATCCTTCCCTACCCGCCCGCCGAATAATAAAATCGAGAATTCATCTTCATAAGGGCAACGCCGCGAATGATTTACCCATCCTTCCCTGCCCACCCTCCGAATAATAAAAACGAGAATCCATCTTCATAAAGGCAACGCCGCGGCGGAGTCGCCCCGCCGCGGCAAATCTGAACGCACAGCGTAAAAATTGCTGCATAAATCTGAACGCACAACTGAAAATTGGTAGCGTAAATCTGAACGCACAATATCCTGCGTTGCGTCGCCCTGTATCAGTTCGCATTCGTTGCTTATCGTCCGCGACTCGGTGGCGGCTAACCGCCGCCGCCTCGCGACTGCTCGGTGCCCTGCGATGCGCCGCTGCGGCAGCAAAAACCCAACCAACGAAAATATCGTTGGTCTGGTTTTTGCCGTGCCTCCGCTTAGTTGTTTTCGCGGCGGCTTCGCGGTTTGCCCGCGGGTCGGTCGCTCCAGCTGCTGTGTTGCCGTTTCTTTGAGGAACTGTCCCGCGGCCAAACCGTTCCCTCGGAAACCCAGACCGGCTTCCCTGCCGGTCTGTGTTCCTCGGCGGCCCCTGGACCTGCGCTTAAGCCGTACCGCGGGCCTCCCTGCCCGCGGCCCGGCCGCTCCGGTGTTTGGGGGGCCGCCGCCGCCAGACAGTCCTTTCTGCCAGCCTTGTCGCTCGTGCGACCCGCTCACGCTTCAGGCTGCACTGTTTTTGTTGACTGCGGCGGACGGCCCAGGTAGACCGCTTCGCGGTCGGCTATTCCTACTTGTTGTTTTCACGGCCGTAAGGTACGGCGTAGTTTTTCTCCCCCCGAACCCCCCTCTTTCCTTGCCTTACCAAGACAAGGAGAGGGAAAGTATCTCATTCGGGGGGAGAAAACCAACTTAATTACCTTACTAAAAATCGGCATTCACCCTTCGTTTCCCTCTGCCATTTTTGCCGTGAAAGCCAACAACTTACGAACAATTTGGAGCCTCAATTTCTCCAAATTGTCCGTAAGGGGTTCTACGGCTGCTGTGCAGCCCCGGCTCTCTTGCAGCGGGGCCGCTTGCAGCCTCCGAAGAATACGCGTTGACCTGTTTATCCCCCCGTGTTGCTGTCGTGTAGTCGATACGCACAAAATGAAAAACTACTCTATCGTTTTTTAGGACCGTAAACTTGATTTCTGCTTTTATATCAACGATTCTCGCTCAGATCATCTTCCTGCAGGCAGCTGGATTTTCCGTAGAGTGGTAAGTAACTACTCAGAACTTCGAATCCCTACATCTTGTGTTTTGCATATCGTAAAACCCACATTTAGTGGCTTGACAAATCTGCTCAAATGACCGATAATATAGCTGTTGAACCGGGGATAGGTAAACGGAGAAGTCCGAACCGAGCACGGTTCAGCCGTTGTAGCAGACTTTTTGTTGAGGATCGGGCCACTTTGTCGCGAGGTGGCCCTTTTCTTTGCAACTTCTGCTATAACGCTAAATGCGATAAACTTATAAAAACGAAAGGTCAATCATGATCGTAATTACACGGCTATTTAGCAACGGCGAAGTCGCCCACTGTGACGCTCGCTGTCATAATAGCACCAAGAAGAAGTGCACCTGCATCTGTAAAGGCCTTCTGCACGGCAAGGGAGAGGCCTACGCTAAGGCTCAGGCGAGTCCTGCCAGTATATATCTCAATATGTCAGGCGATGATTTAACTACGTATTGGCCCGCTCCTGATTTAATTCCCGACCGTGGAGGTAGCTAATGCTTTCAGTTGCCAAATTGAGTGGTGACCACAGCAGCCCGGCCACAGTCTCGGCTCTGCCTTTAGTACATAACAAAGAAACATCTGTGCGATATGCCCTGCCCGATACCTACCAAGCCCATAGAGCGGGCTTTGACTTGCGAGCGTGGCAGCGGTCGGGAGATTTTTATTACCATGTCGATGATATCCTTCAGAGTAATTACGTGGAAAGATGGGAGCGGTGCCGTCGACGAGCCTGGTTTGCCAGGCACGTCGTTACAGGTGAGGTCAGGGTGTTTTCAAGTGCGTGTCGGTTGCGTTGGTGTTCTCTGTGTAGCACTGCTCGGCGAAACTGGATCACTCATACCGTCGCCGAATGGGTAAGAGAGGCCTCTTACCCAAAATTCCTCACCGTAACTTTGAAGCATAGCAACGCACCGCTTTTGCACCAGGTCAATTCACTATATGAATACTTCCGCAAATTTCGCCACGCGAAATTTGTGGCGGATTCCGCCATCGGCGGAATCTGGTTTTTCCAGATCAAGCGATCAAAGACTTCAGGTCAGTGGCACCCGCATATCCACTGCGTAATTGAAGGTAAATACATGGCCCAACGAAAACTCTCCGAGCTATGGTCCCGCTTGACCTGTGGCTCGAAGATTGTCGATATCCGTCCCATCCGAGATCCGGTGAAAGCCGCCAGTGAAGTGGCTCGTTACGCGTCGAGTCCGGCCGATATCTCTACGATGGATCCAAATGATTATGTTGAAGTTTTTCAATCGTTGCATTCGCGTAAAGCGTGCGGAACTTGGGGTTCTGCACGCAAAGTCTCGCTCAAGCAACCGGCCGCCGCGGATGCCGACTCGTGGCGGTCGGTTGGTGATTGGGGTTTGGTCCGCGAAACGCAGGGACAATTTTTGGAGGCCGACATGATCTTAAAGGCGTGGCTAACCCAAACTCCGCTTGAGGAGGGTATTAGTATGCGTGAGGTTGAAAGGCACATGCTCGGCGAAGTCATTAACGCTGTTATCGAAAAACCTCACCCGTACCTCCCCGGATTTTACGATAGCTCCTGACTCTCCACTTTTGGTATAATACCCGCATGGGTATTATGCCAGGTCCAACCGAAATGGGTTGTGAGTGTCCGCTTTGTTTCGCTTACAAAAACACTCCGAAATATATGAAGTGTTGTATCTCTGGTGTTCAATGCGGCTCGCTGTTTGAGTCGGGTATGCCTTCCCCGCCTAATGGTTACTTTGACCTTTCCACTATCTCGCCTTTGTATTGCCAATGGACTATTGTCAACCCCGGCCCTTACGCCATAGTGTTCAAACTTTTTGATACATACTCAAGGCTCAGTGTTTGGGGGGCTCCCCCCGGAAAGATGTTTGAAGCACAACGCGATGAAAAATGCGTTTTTACTTTCGACAATATGTATACGTCGCCCGGTGGCCGATATTATTATGGTGGCCACGCTGCAATAGCAATTTCCGGTGAGCTTTCCGGTGGCGGCGGCAATCCGCCCCTTAACCTCTCCAATGTGATAAATAAAGTTACCCCTATGATTGACCCGGATCCTCGCATGGAGTGTTTCCCTATGTCTTCCCCGCTTGTCGCCATTCGCTACGCGGGTAAACGAGACGCAACAAATGTTGTAATTAAGTTTGACCCTACCCTTGCTTAGTGTTACAATTGCACTGTCGTTTCGAAATATCCTTAGAGTTTTGCTTTAGGAGGTAAAAAGATGGCTCAAGTCAAGTATGGTTCCGGAATTGTTCAAATGTCCGGGTCAATCGCGGGGGACGTGCACGCGAGAAATCGCTTTGGAAATTACATACGTCCCAGAACTAAACCTGTCAACCCCAAATCCAGCCGTCAAACTGGAATCCGCACCATTCTGATGTTTCTGGCGGAGCAATGGCGTGAAAGTCCGATGACGCCTACGATCCGCGAAGCCTGGGAGACTTACGCGGCCTCAGTCAGCTGGAACAATCGCCTGGGTGAGCAAGTGACGCTGACCGGCTTCAACATGTTCATCATGTGCAACGCGGCAAGGATCACGGCTGGCGGTTCTCTTATCACCGCCGCCCCGACCGTTCTTGGTTTGCCGCCCGGCGATCCGACATTCGCCGTTTCCGGCTCGGCTTCTACGCAGGAGCTTTCTGTGGTTTTCGATCCTCTCTTCGACTGGAATATCATCGATGATGGTTTGATGAGCGTCTATATGGGACGGCCTCAGTCTGCAAGTCGCAACTTTTTCGGCGGTCCGTATCGTTTCGCGGACGCAATCGAAGGCGACACTGCGTCACCGCCCACGTCGCCGCAAACCATGACCGCACCATTTACTTTGGTGGAAGGCCAAAAGATATGGTGCCGGGCAAGAATCCAGGAGGCGGACGCTCGCGTGAGCACTCTGTTTACGGCCGCCCCTTTCGAGTGTGGGGCATAGCTCTAAAGCACAACGTCGCTGGAACTATTGTCCCGGATTCTGTTGGCGACTACGACACAATCGGAACCTACAACGAAAAAGGCTACTGCAAAATCACCGTTGGCTCTTTTTACATCTGGTGGGATGGTGTCGATTCGTGGATCATCAGTGCAGCCCTCGGCGTAACCGGTGCTGATTATCACAAACGCACTGACCCGAACATCGTCGGCGTTTATGGTCCTGAGGGTGCTGCA
>DATKVL010000529.1:0-3828 GCA_035530115.1 Dehalococcoidia bacterium
CACGTCGCCGCCTCCCACCCTCAGCAAAGCTTACGCTTCACTAAGCGTGGGACCCTGGCGGCTCCTGACCACGCGGCAGAAAACGCCGCGCTTTGCGGAGCCCCGTCCTCTTTTGGTACCTAAAAACGTATGGATTAGCAGGCTCAGTTAATACCGCCGACGAAGCTGCCAGCGCTTTTCCAGGAGAGAATGGAAGAGGAGGGAAGCTACCCCCACAGAAAAGGCATGGGCGCTCTAGCCCACTGATACGGATAAGAGTTCGACCTGGTTTAACAGGGACGCCACCCAGGGAGGCAGACAAAACCGACACAGCCGCACTGGCACTTTTTGACAGGCCAGCGAGGGAAAGGAGACCTGAGCCTTTAGGCAAGACCCGCGCAAGATCCGGCTCAAGGTAGTACTGAAAACGCGTGAAGCACTCTAAAGAGCCTGGTTATGAGAGGAAAATCCTCTCAACTCCTTGTGAAAGAAGTCTCCGGCTCCCTCCCTTTCCCTTGCAACTTGCCTTGGAGCTTCGAGGACAGTAGACGATAAACCACCCATGATTCTTACTTCCTCCCTTACTCAAGATCCGCAGATCACGCCTACCAAGCCACCTGCTGAGCAGCCACTTAAGATGGAAAAAGACCCTTCCCGGATTCATTACACATAACACGTATTCATCAGGAAGACCCCTCATAGGATAGACCTTCCTCTGCAACCCCAAGAGACACAGCCGACACCAAGACTTCATACTATCCATAGCTTACACCTCCCTAAGATTCACACTTCCCCTATTGGGGGATTTACCGGATAAGGGAATCGAGCGCATCTTAGCCAGGAGGAGCCCTGCCCCCTCCGCTGACGGGGCGCGCCCTTTCAGATTCGACACCTACCCATTTAGAGCCCACCCTCCATTTCACGAAGGCAGGCCCGGCACGGCTTAAACCCACTACGAGTTCATCAGGAATCGGCTCCCAGTCACGCCCTCCATGTTTGACATAGAACTCGAACCCGTGCAGCCACTTTCCAATATCCTTATAAAACCGCTTCCCGTACTTTCTCTTGAACTCGCATGGGATCTCAAGCGCCGGCTTCTCACGCTCCTTTTCCTCCACCTCGACAATTCCCAAGCTCGGAGCGTTCTTCTTGAGGTTGGTGAAGAACCCATACACCCTCACGAACTTCCCGGGCAACTCCATGCACCGCACAAGGGCATCATACAAGAGCTCGCGCTTATCCACGTGCGGCATCCAACAATCACCCACATCTTCAACCCATACGAACTCACCGGACTCCTCGCTCACATACTTAGCAGCCTTGAAAATATCATCCACTAAGGACCGGAAAATATACCTGATCTTGTGGCGCACCTGAGCCGTCTTCGCAGTCGGAATATAGCTCAAATGCACGTTCGTCTTATCACCCTTCAACTCGATGCCGTACTCCCTGCAAAAGGACTCCTGAGTTTCTTGCCAGAGATCCCGCGCCCGCTTCTCATCGAGAAAATAGGGCAGCCTCCTAAACTTCCCATCTTTTTGCAGGGCAATAGGAACGCAGACAAGATGAAAGTGCAGGTTATCCTTAAACGGGTTCTTGGAGCCCTGAGTATGTAAAACAGAGATTATCCCGGTCACGTCACGCCCCCTTTTCTTGCCCACGCCCAGGAGCGTCTTAAGGTTATCCGCAGCGAGCCCGCTAAGCTTATTTAGCAGCTTTACCTTCTGGCGCCGCTCCTTGCCCTTTATGTACTCTTGGATCTCCGGATGAAACGTATATACCGGAGTCACAAGAAACGGCACGTTAAATGCCTTAGCCACCGTCACGATGCGGTTTTCTTCCTTCAACCGCGCTAGGTTTCTATGCCTCCTGAAACAGTCCCAACACAACCTGGTTAGATTGCAAAAACGCGGCCGGTACCTTTTCGATCCGTCCTTAAATACCTCCATCGTCCCATGCTTGCCACAGACATCCCCGTAATATCGATCTAGCCTGATAGAGTCCCGACTCCCCCTACCCACCTCATCAATCCGCGAGTTGAGATATTTCCTCCTCTCACGTGGCCCGAATTGACGCAGGGTTTTAAAGGTCCCGGCCTCGATGCCGGGGATCTGGCTCCGAAGACGCCTTCCCAAGCTCGCTTTTTTAGGTATAAGTTTCAACCGCTTAGACCCCCTGGGTACGCCGTGGGTTCATATAGTCAAGATAATTAAGTCTTGCTCTGACCCCGACCCAGCCACCGGAGTTAATTTTCACCTCCACTTGACCGGATCTGGCCGAGGGAGGTATATGCTTGAGGTCTTCATACCAGCCCACATAAAAGCGAGGGGACGCAGTTCCGGGATGCTGAGATATTGAGGGCTCAGACTGATAGAAGGAACGACGTCCCCTTTTCGAGGAGGCATGGAAGAAGTGATCTGATTTGATTCTGCGTCTTTGGAATTGTGGCATCGAATCCCCCTTTCCTCAACCGCCTGCGAGCGTATACCACCCGCCTCAGAAAGTCAACCCCTATAATGTAACCTGGCACGGATATTGCTTCACGAGAGAGGTTAACTTATTGACTTGACACGATTAGTCTATTGATTTACTATAGAAATGGCCTCACGGACTCCGATCAGCGCAACGGCCTCAAGGGCATCCCTCCTGACCTTAACCATCACGAGAACCCTCCAAAGCCTTGCACTGCCAAGAGGAAGTGAGCCAGAGCAATACCGCTAACCAGTTTGGCATGAGGTTTGCCCGAGGCGGTGTTTGAAGGGGAGGGGTGAGGAAAGAGACCCCTCCCTTTCCTTTTCTCCCTCATCACCCGCCACCCAGGGAAGGCAACGGACCCTGACGGACCCTCGAACCTACAAGAGCCGATCGCGGTTTAACATCGACTTAAGCCCACGAGACACAACGCCGCAGAATCCCCGCAAACCCACATAAAACGCCGTGTGACATACGATAACGCCACCAACGGACACCGCGCCAGGTCCGGGCTCCGGACTGCCAGCTCGAGCGCCAACGACCTGGAAGAGTTCCCACACAAGGTATGGTATAGGCTCCGCGCAGATCCGGCTCCGGCACCCACAAGATGTTGATGCTTCCTGGAAGCGCAGCGACACAATATCTGGGAGAGAAGCACACCCTCGCGAACCTCACTTCCATAGGTATTCCTACCTATTAGCAGCCCGGGAACGCCGCACGAGATACGAGCCAGGAGACCTCTTTCACGCACTCCACGACTCGGATATTCTATCCGGTACCCGCGCCAGATCTCCGCAGCTCCCCCCGGAGGCAGCAAAGACTCCCCACAAAGCCACAGGAGCCCCAGGGGCGCACAAAAACCCCCGGCTGCCGTCTATTCTATGCCTTACCCCGAGAAAACCCATCCTTGGCCAAGACAGCCTACACAGCCGGTGGAATAGAAGCACGAAAGACGCACCTTGAGCCACAGGAGCCCCCGCGCCCGCAAACCTTCCTCCGGAGACCCCGCGCCCGGAGCCCCTAAACCCGCAAACCTTCCTCCGGAGACCCGCAACCCTTCCACAGGGATCGCGACGCCCGGAGCCCCCTAAATCGTAACCTTTCCACCGGAACCGCGACACCCGGAGCCCCCTAATCCGACGGAGCAACTTGGGGAGCCCGAAACCGAAAAAAACGGAAACCCAAAGGAGTCTGAGCCAAAGAATCCATACGGTACCAAAAGAGGACGGGGCTCCGCACGTCGCCGCCTCCCACCCTCAGCAAAGCTTACGCTTCACTAAGCGTGGGACCCTGGCGGCTCCTGACCACGCGGCAGAAAACGCCGCGCTTTGCGGAGCCCCGTCCTCTTTTGGTACCTAAAAACGTATGGATTAGCAG